>CAZVPN010000030.1:3494-8707 GCA_964628135.1 uncultured Campylobacterales bacterium | reverse complement strand
AAGAATGTGGAGTTGAGTAGTCTCGCAGACACTCAATCCGTCATATAAGCTTTGTTAAATATATTAACGCACTTTTCAACACCATTTGTGTAAAATATCATAACTATAAAATAAGGAACAACTCCTATGTCTCAGCAGATAGAAAATATTGATGAAGTCCTGAAGTCTCATAAACTTTCGCAAGATGATTATGCACATATGAAGCAGATACTTGGTCGTGAGCCAAATATGGTGGAGCTTGGTATCTTTTCGGCTATGTGGAGTGAGCACTGCTCTTATAAATCCAGCAAAAAGTATCTCAATGGCTTTCCTACCAAAGCTCCGTGGGTGATACAAGGTCCAGGCGAAAATGCCGGAGTGATAGATATCGGTGGCGGAATGGCTGCGGTGTTTAAGATGGAGAGCCACAATCACCCAAGCTTCATAGAGCCGTTTCAGGGAGCTGCTACGGGCGTAGGTGGGATACTCAGAGATGTATTCACAATGGGTGCTAGACCGGTAGCAAATCTCAACTCTTTGAGGTTTGGAGATGTGAACGGTGATAGTGATATCAATAAATATCAAAGACATTTGGTCAGAGGTGTCGTAGAGGGTATCGGTAGCTATGGCAACTGTATGGGGGTGCCTACAATAGGGGGCGAAGTAAGCTTTGATGAGAGCTACAACGGCAATATACTTGTCAATGCCTTTTCGCTTGGTCTTGCCAAGAGCGATGAGATATTTTTGGGTATTGCCGAGGGGGTTGGCAACTCAGTGATGTATGTGGGCTCCAAGACGGGTCGTGATGGGCTTGGAGGGGCTGTGATGAGCTCTGATAGCTTCACCGAAGAGAGCAAATCGCTCCGTCCTACCGTGCAGGTGGGTGATCCATTTACCGAAAAGCTTCTTTTGGAAGCCTGTTTGGAGCTATTTGCTACCAAAAAAGATATCGTCATTGGTATCCAAGATATGGGAGCTGCCGGACTAACAAGCTCAGCATTTGAGATGGCGGGCAAGAGTGGTGCAGGTATGCGAATGGATCTAGACAAAGTGCCTGCCAGAGAGGAGGGTATGACTCCTTATGACTTTATGCTCTCCGAATCACAAGAGAGGATGCTAGTTTGTGTCAAAAAGGGTCACGAGCAGGATGTGATAGATATATTCCAAAAATGGGATCTAGATGTTGCAATCATCGGAGAGGTGACCGATACCGGCAATATGGAGCTGTTTTGGCACGGTGAGCAGGTGTGCGATATGCCTATCGCTCCCGTGAGTGAGGAGTGTCCTATACTTGATAGACCTATCAAGCGACCTGAGTATCTAAACAAGGTCAATGTCAAAACCATAGATGACTATCCTGCGATAAATCCGCAAGAGGCATTTGAAAAGCTGCTCTCTTCGCTTGAGGTGGTAGATAAATCTTGGGTATATAATCAATATGACTCTATGGTGCAGACCAACACCGTCAAGCATCCTGGTAGCTTGGATGCAAGTGCTATCCGTATCAAAGAGACAGGCAAGGCACTTTCTATGAGCTCTGATTGCAACCCGCGATACTGCTATATCGACCCAAGAAAAGGTGCTGCTTTGGCAGTAATAGAGAGCGGTAGAAATGTTGCAATGAGTGGTGCAGTGCCAAAGGCGATTACCGATTGTCTCAACTTTGGCAATCCGGAAAACCCTGAGGTGATGTGGCAGTTTGCCGAGTCTTGCGAGGGTATCAAGGAGGCTTGCTCAGCACTATCTACGCCAGTTGTCAGCGGCAATGTTTCACTATACAATGAGACAAACGGCGTATCCGTCTTTCCTACACCGACGATAGCGATGGTTGGTGTCAATGATGATGAGCAAAAGGTTTTGTCAAGTCAATTCCAAGAGGAGGGCTCATATGTCGTCTTGCTTGGTGAGACAAAGGGTGAATTTGGCGGATCACTTTATATCAAAGAGCTTTTTGGCGAGACTGTCGGCAGCTTGAGTGATATAGATTATGATACTGAGCTAAAACTTTGGAAGCTTGTGATTGAGGGCAACGCCAAAGGGCTACTCAATTGTGCCAAAGATGTCAATGTCGGCGGTATTGCTATAGCCTTAGCAAAAATGGCAGCTCTTTCTGATTTGGGTATAGTAGCCGGGATAGCACTTGAAAATGACAGAGATATATTTGACGAGTCTCAAAGCAGAGCTATTGTAGAGGTGAGCAAAGAGAAGTGGGATGAGTTTAAGGCTTTGGCTGATGAGATAGGTATCAAGACAGATATTATAGGCAAAACAGGCGGTGATATGGTCAAGATCAATCAAGTCTCACTTCCTCTTGCCAAAGTCAAAGATATATATTTTAATCGTTTTGCCAAGGTGATTGAGCAGGATCTATAAATGCTCAAAACAACTTTCCTTTATCCTTCTATATATGAGGAGCAGTTCGCTCCACTCAAAGAGATTGATAGGGGTGTAGTTTTTGTTGGTTATGCAAACAGCAACTTCAAAGAGCTGATATCTGCCGATACAGAACATTTAATCTTTGCCGGTGAACTATCTGAGATCAAAAGTGTTATGAGCCTTGCACGTAGCCGTTCTATATCTATGGCTATCGTTCCGCTCTCAGGACAAAACAAATTGATCAAAGTATTTGATCTCTCATCTGATTTAGAAGAGGCATTTAGATTTGCCTTGATTCCATCTGAGAGAAAGATAGATATGTTCTATTGTAACGATACGCTTGTTTTAGATGATGTGCGTATCGGCAATGCCTCTTTGCTCAAGTCATTTGAGTACAGTTATGACAAAGAGCCTTTTTTAAGCAGACTAAAACAGCTCTGGAAGCAAAGAAAAAACAGAGAGTTGCTAAGGCATCACAAATTTAATATAACTATTGATAAAAAAGATGAAAAACATCTCTCTGCAGTTGGTGCAATTGCACTAGATTATGACAATCGCAGCTGGATGGCTTCGCTGCTAAAACCGACTCTAAGCGGAGGTGACGGCAAGCAAGTTTTGGCAATCTTATCACCCACCTCACTGTTTCAATACTATATATCACAGCCACTCTCAATGCTTTTTGCTACTATCACAGGATCACAAAAACTGCCTATCTCTTTGGGATATATAAAAAGCAAAGAGGTATTTATAGAGTGTGAGGATGCAGAGCTCGAAGTACTGATAGATGATACCAAATTGCTCAAGACCCCCGTAAGACTACATACTGATGAGGCTGTGCTTGCATTCAGTGCAGGAGATGATTTTTGGAAAAGACAGGGGCAAACTAAAAGTGATAGAAATAGTATCAAGCTTGATGGCATACCAAGAGACGATGAGCAGATTGATTATCTATCCAGCGGTTTGCCGCTCTTTGAGCATGCTTCCAGAGAGCAGTATGCATCTCTATTTGCTTCGCTGAGAGAGGATGCCAGATTGAGTAGTATATTTATAACTCTCTTGATACTGGCTACAATGATTGCAACACTTGGACTCTTTATCAATTCGGGTTCAGTTATCATCGGGGCAATGCTTTTGGCACCTCTTATGCAGCCGATTGTAAGCCTCAGTATGGGCGCATTAAGGCAGGATATGTCGTTGCAGAAAAGTGCCGCAAAAACGATTATAGTCGGAGTAGTCGTAGCCATACTGAGCTCTATGTTTATTGCACTTTTTGTTCCGATAGAGAGGCTGACTTCAGAGATGGCTGGCAGGCTTTCTCCAACTATTTTGGACCTCTTTGTGGCGATAGTATCCGGTATAGCTGCTGCGTATGTGAAAAACAATGAAAAGATTCTGAGCTCACTTGCCGGTGTAGCAATTGCCGTGGCATTGGTGCCGCCTTTGGCTGTGGCCGGCATCGGACTGGGCTGGGGAGAATTTCATATGTTTTTATCGGCATTTTTACTCTTTGCAACCAATCTCGTGGGCATAGTTCTTGCAGCGGCAGCGACCTTTATGATACTGGGCTATTCTCCTATTAAGGTTGCCCAAAAAGCTCTTTTAATATGGTTTATTATTGTTGTATTGGTCTCAATACCTTTATATAGTTCGTTTAGCAGAATGCAAGAGAATGCTCGCATACAGAACATACTGACGGAGACATATTTTACAATACACGGCAAGCAGCTGGAGCTTTCGCACGTAGAGATACTCTACCATAAAGCCAAACCTCAAGTTAGATGTGAAGTGATTAGCAACAAGGTGCTAAATGATAAGGATAAAGCCTATCTCAAAGATGTAATATCTAAGAGCATAGGCAAAGATGTGGAGATAGTGGCTACATTTAGATATCGTTTGTAGCCGAGGATACAACTACCCTCTAAAGACTTTCTCCAAAAATGGAACTACCTGTTTTTTACGACTAAGCACCCCATTTAGCCAAACTTTATCGTCAGATACAGTTGCACCAAATGCCTCTTCGATCTTGGAGATATCATCACTGACAACTAGTAGCTCTGAGCCCTCTTGCATAATATCAGTTAGTAGCAGCAAAGCAGAGTGGAGTCCCTTCTCCTCTTTGAGCTTGCCTAGATCTTCAAGCAGATCGGCTTTGATCTCGTCAAACATACTTAGATCCACAGTCTCAAGCTGTCCTATACCCACCTGTGTGCCGCTCATATCAAAAGCCTTAAAATCACGCAAAACTAAATCTCTCATAGGAGTGCCCTCGACGGCAGATTTGACCTTGAATAGCTCCATACCCAAAGCCTTTGGATCCTCAATGCCCGCAATCTTGGACAGCTCCTCTACTGCTTTGACATCCTCATCGGTGCAGGTTGGAGATTTGAAAATGACAGTATCGCTCAGTATAGCACAAGTCATGATACCGGCAATATCGGCAGGTATTTCGACATTGTGATGATCAAACATCTCTTTGACGATAGTATTTGAGCACCCAACGGGTCTGATCCACCCCTCAAGCGGTGTCGATGTGGTAAGATCTCCAAGTTTGTGGTGATCTACCACTCCTACTACATTTGCATCGAGTATATCATCGGGACATAGTGCCAGGTCGGTCGTATCTGTGATAAATGTATCTTCACCGGCATATGAAGTTTTGGTCATAGGCTCATCAAAGCCAAATTTTTCAAGTATAAATGCACTCTCAGGATTGATATCGCCTTGCTTGCAGGCTATCGCCTCTATACCAAGCTGATTTTTGAGATAGGCTAGGGCGATTGCTGAGCAGATAGAGTCAGAATCTGGTATTTTGTGTCCGGTTATATATAGTGCCATCTTGCATCCTTTTTTCATTTTTT
>CAZVPN010000030.1:0-3394 GCA_964628135.1 uncultured Campylobacterales bacterium | reverse complement strand
GCCACCACCATTGTGGCTATATCAAATGAGTATTGTTGTAGTGATATATCGATCTTTTTGAGCACGACGGCAGAGCCCAGCACGATAGTAATATTTGCCATATTTGAGCCGATGATTGTGCCTATTGCCATATCTGCTTTGCCTTTTAGAGCGGCTGTGACAGAGACGACAAGCTCAGGCAGGGATGTGCCGAGTGAGAGCATCACTATGCCGATGATCCAGTCACTCACTCCGACAGCTTTGGCCAGATATGATGCACTCTCGATTGTATATTCAGCTCCTACCACTACCAAAACAAGCCCAAATATAGCCAATAGAGCAACTTTTGTAGCTGAAAATTCTGACTCCTCCTCATCCTCAAAGGCTACCATCTCTTTGTTTTCTCTAAGCAAAAACAGCACATATGCAAACATCAACAACAATAACAAAATGCCATCAAACCTACTAAGCACCCCATCCATGACCATCAAAATAAACAAAAGCACAGGAAAGAGTGCCCAGCTGCTATCTTTGGCAAAAAAGTCACGATCAGGGTTTACACTCTTGGCTACCAAAAATACCAAAGCAAGCACCAGTGATATATTGAAGATATTGCTACCTATGACATTGGCAACTGCCATATCAGGCTTGCCGTGGAGGTTTGCAGTAATTGAGGCAGCCATCTCAGGCAAAGATGTGCCAAGTGCCACTAGAGTAGCCCCTATCACATATTCTGAGATACCAAATCTTTTGGCTATGCGTCCACTTTGGGTGATAAGCAGATCAGAGCCCCATATCAAGGCAGAGAGTGAAACAATAAAAATTGCAAGTTGAACTGTCACGACTCACTCCTGACTATCAAACTTTTTGGCAATCCAAACTCATCGATCATCTTTGCTTCTATCTCTCTCATCTCTCCGCTATCTACTTCGTGATCATACCCAAGCAGATGAAGAAGTCCATGAATAAACAGCAGAGCAAGTTCGTCTTTTGGCTCATGTCCTAGCTCTTTGGCTTTTGAGTCTACTTTATCTATAGATATCACGATGGAGCCAAGAGGCTCATTCTCAAGAGTGCTCTCAAGCGGAAAACTCAGCACATCAGTAGGCTTATCGACACCTCTGTGCTCTTTGTTTAGAGTATGGATATAGGCATCATCACAAAGGATTAGCTCAATATCTCTATCAGTTAGCCTTTTGGCGATAGGGTGCAGCGATTGTGTCGATATATCGCTATTTGTAGTGTTGTCTATATCTATCATCCGTGATAATTACGCTTGTCAATATCTTGTTGGTATTGAGTTCTCATAGTGTGTGGATTGGCACTTTCCGGGACAATTAATTTGCAGGTTGCTCTGCCGGCATCCCATCCTTGGGCATAATCTATTGATGATTTGGATAGTGAGTAGTTTTTGTGAAATCTGCCGTTCGCAGTATGGCATCCATCCCTGACACCCTCTTTATATTGGGCGCTTCTATCTTTGCCAAAGTTGTGACCTTGGTAGCAGTAGTATCCTGCTTGTGCACTCTTGGCAGAGCAAATATTGGGTGATATACCGCCGCATCCACTGATACCAAAAACAGCCGCTATGGCAATTGTGCTATAATTAATGAGTTTTTTATACAATCTCTTATCCTGTGTTGAATTTGTTATAATTGGTTTATATTTTATCAAAAAATAGTTAAGGAGCCACAATGGCAACAGATTTTCAAAAGAGAGTATGGGATGCTATATCTCAGATACCCAAAGGCAGAGTCACCACATACAAGGCAATCGCCAAGCATCTGGATAGCAACGCCGTCAGAGCAGTAGGCACCGCAGTGGGCAAAAATCCATACGCTCCTGATGTGCCGTGTCATAGAGTAGTGCGAAGTGACGGTACCATCGGCAATTATAGCGGGGAGGGTGGTGTATCTGCTAAGATTAAGCTCTTAAGTGATGAGGGGGTTGTAGTTGAGGGTGCAAAGATAGCAGATTTTGAAGATATCTGCTACTGCTATTAAACGGCAGGTCTGACTATACCCTCCGGAAGCTCACTCTCCATACCGGCAAATACATTCTCTACTACTATTTCAGGGTGAATGAGCTCTCTTAGCTGCTTTTGAACCACCATTTTGGTAGTAGCATTACTCATAGAGCATCCGCCACAAGTGCCACCAAGCTGTATATATGCTACTCCATCCTTGACTCCGGCAAAGCCCATCGTCCCCTCGTGAGATTTGACATACTCCTCAATCTTTGGCAAATAGTTGGCTATCGCCTCTACAAGCTCTTCATCGCTAAATGGCATCATCTGCTATCCTTCTAAATCTAAGATAATTTTTGTCGGAATATATCCCAAAGAAGTTTAATCCAAGATAAAAGAGGTTAATATTTGGTATGAAAAGATTTATGTTAGCTCTTCTTGTATCTGTTTCGACGCTTCTTGGCTCAAACACAAATTCATTGCACAAATATAGAAAATTTATTCTCAAGGCAGAGGCGACAGCCGCACCGCAAGCTAGAAAAGTGATGAAAACAACAAGGTCAATGGTGCAGAATAGAGTAGTGGTGCGTGGTGCATGTTGGGATTACCTAAACGCCGCTTTTACCAAAGCAGGATATCCCCAATCAAAGATCTCCAAAATATTCAAAGGCAGCAAGAGAGGACCTTTTGCCTCTATAGATATCATTAGAGCAGGAGATTGGCTATATTTTATAAATCATTCATTTCACAATATTGAGCATAGCGGAATGTTTATCAATTGGATCAATAAAGCCCGCAAACAGGCTCTAATACTCAGCTACGCCGGACAAAACAGAAGCGAACCAGCAAGATATAGGGTATATGATCTGTCACATGTGTATTATATTATGAGAGCTAAGTAGAGTAGAATCAAAATTGATTGGTTGCGGGAGGCGGATTTGAACCACCGACCTTCGGGTTATGAGCCCGACGAGCTACCAAACTGCTCTATCCCGCGTCAAAGAAGAGTGAGAGTATAGCCGGATTTTATATATCCAAGCTGAAATCTCAAAATGGATGGGGTAGAGGGATTCGAACCCCCGAATGACTGGACCAAAACCAGTTGCCTTACCGCTTGGCTATACCCCAACAGCCAAAAACCCATTTGGTTTATGTGGACGGCATTATAGCAGTTAAGATATAAATTGTCAAGATATTTCTTAGCAATATATAATTTTTTTATCCTTTTTTGTTGACTTTTGATTATGGTATAATTTTTTATGAATTATTCCAAAAATAAAGCTCCAGTCCAACGAATTCTATCTATTGTCAAAAAGCTCTACGCACAAGAGAGACTTTTTACTTCAAAGCTTGCCAAAGAGCACAATGTAAGCACCCGCACAATCCATAGAGATATGCAAAAAATATCCGAAGTAATCCCTCTTGCCAATCACTTTGGCAAATGGTGGA
>CAZVPN010000029.1:0-13993 GCA_964628135.1 uncultured Campylobacterales bacterium | reverse complement strand
GATACATATGGTATGTATTGGCAAGTATGATTTGGGGATTTATGAAGCTATTTAAATCTGTGGCATCTAATGCCTTGACAGCTCCAACAGTGCCTACGGGCATAAACACGGGAGTCTGTATAGTAGAGTGTGCCGTTTGGATGGTGCAGGCTCTTGCTTTGTTGTCTATGTGATCTATTTGAAAATTCATTATGGTATAATAATCCTTTTTTGTTGGCAGATTATACCCAAATAGGACATAAATGAAACAGATATTAATACTTGCGGATGGCTTAGCGGCCAAACATTTTATAGATAGAATAAACCTGAAGAGAGTATCGGCTAATAGTTATAGCATTGTATCGCCAAATCCAGAGTTTGAGCTGCCTGAAAAAAAGATAGCCAATATGACGTTGCATCATTTTGATCCTACGAGTTTCAGCAAGCTTAAAAAGGTTTTTTCGACAAGCAGGTTTGATATGGTATTTATCCTTCTCGATAATGCCGAGGATGCAAGAGAATCATTGAATAATATAAGAGAGATAGATGAAAAAATACAAATTTATCTGTTGGATGAATGGGATAATTTTGGAGATATAGAAAACTCATTTGTTCAAATATTTAATATCAATCAGCTTATTGCAAATAGACTGTTTGACCACTTGCCCAATGTACCGTTGGTAGCACAGAATGTAGGGGTCGTTGAGGGTGAGATAATGGAGGTTAGTATTCCATATGAGAGCAGCTTTGCATATAGGCATATGGGATCCATATCTCAGGTCAAATGGAGAATCGTAGCTATTTACAGGGATTCGAAACTTATACTGCCTACATCCGCAACAATGATAAAGCCGCTTGATAGTTTGTTGATTATAGGAAAACCACAGATATTGAACAATATATATACCCAGATAAATGGGAAGCAGGGCATATTTCCTGAGCCATTTGGCAGAGATCTCTATATTATTTTGGATATGAATTATGATGCAGATCATGCACTTAACTATATAAATGAAGCAATGTATATGCAGGAGAGGCTGACAAATAAACAACTTGTTGTTCGCATAATGAATCCAGGAAGATTTGATATACTCGAACGAATAAAAAGTTTTGATGGAGAGGGCATAGAGGTATTGGTCGAATATAGCACAAAAAGCATTGACAACATTATCATGGCGGATATGCAAAAGCACAACATAGGATTGATCTTCTCTTCGGGTGATACTTTTATCAATGATGATCTTTCCAGTGTAGTTCGTGATATGAAAAAACTTATATACATATTTGGACAGACGCCGCTTAGTCTGGTAGAGAGATCGGTAATTCTCATGGATGATGATGAAGGGATGGAAACCATTTCCTCTACAAGTTTTTATATATCACAAACACTCGGCTTGGATCTACATCTGTGCAACTATGATCCGGAAGGTGATTTTGAAAGCAAAAAAATGATCGTAGAGCATTATGAGACACTTTCAAATGTAACACATTATCCGGTGAGTATAGAGGAGAAAAAAATAAACCCGATTCGTTCTCTGGAGAATATGAAAAATATACTGCAGATCGCACCTTTGACATACGATGTAGATCATAGGTCATGGTTTTCCATATTTTCCACCAAACTAAAAGATCATCTGTTTGATAGCACTCAGCACCCAAAACTTCTTATACCTGTGATTGTAGAGCAGTGATGGTTTTTATCAAAATTAAGATAAAATTATAATATATAAATTCAACTATTCAGGATACAGATATGGTGGTACCAATTAATCTCATAAACAGTTCAAAGACTAACTATGATATTAATATCGGAACAATTCCTGATTTGAAATTCGATCGCAAGGTGGCCATTGTTACAAACCCCACAGTCTCATCCTTGCATCTTGAAAGAGTACTTTCCAAAATCGATGCTCCCCTTGTAGAAACAGTAACAGTCCCTGATGGTGAAGAGTTCAAAAATCTATCAACTATTGAAGCTATGCTTAATCAGCTTTTTGAAAGTAGATTTGATCGCAAATCTCTTTTGATAGCTCTTGGAGGCGGTGTAATAGGGGATATGACAGGCTTTGCTGCAAGTATTTACCAAAGAGGGATTGATTTTGTTCAGATGCCAACTACCCTGCTTAGCCAAGTGGATGCAAGTGTGGGCGGAAAGACAGGAGTCAATAATAGCTTTGGCAAAAATCTTATAGGAAGTTTTTATCAGCCTAAGGCGGTCTATATAGATCCTTACTTTTTGACAACG
This sequence comes from uncultured Campylobacterales bacterium, assembly GCA_964628135.1. GTDB lineage: Bacteria > Campylobacterota > Campylobacteria > Campylobacterales > Sulfurovaceae > JAAXPZ01. Next base: position 11,769 of record CAZVPN010000029.1, on the reverse strand, counting down.
CTTCCTGATAGAGAGTTTGCTGCCGGTGTGGCTGAGGTTATCAAGATGGCAGTAATGTTTGATGAGGATTTTTTTGATTATATTGAGAGCCACAATATGCATGATGGGCAGAGCATTACGGAGATGATACGACGTTCAGTAACACTTAAAGCAGATGTGGTAAATCAAGATGAAAAAGAGACCGGCATAAGGGCGGTACTAAATTATGGTCATACTTTTGCTCACGTGATAGAGAATGAGACCCACTATAGCAGATACCTGCATGGAGAGGCAGTAGCAATTGGGATAGTTATGGCAAATGAACTTGCAGTTGAGCTAGGCATGTTGGGAAGAGAAGAGGCGGACAGGATATTAAATCTGCTTCAAAACAACTCATTGCCTACGAGATATGATATCAAGGATATTGATAGTTTTTATGAGCATTTTTTTATTGACAAAAAAAGCAGTAACGGAAAGATTAAATTTGTATTGCCGAATGGAAAAATAGGTACTTACACTATAAGAGATGATTTAGATAAATCTGTTGTAAAAAAAGTTTTGAATAGGTTTTCGGGGGTATAGTTGTGCGTATTATTTGGATTTTCTTATCTCTTTTTTTGATGGTTTATGCTGATCAAAATATCACAAACAACATTTTGCAGGAGCAACACAAGAGTGATATACAGACAAAAAATCTTGTAGATCTTCAAGAGAAGCTTAGAGAGTTTGACGCAGAAAAGGAGAACGAAAATGTCTGGATCAAAATCTACAGCAACTATAAAACATACAAAGAGCTAAAACAAAAAGAGAGCGAACTTTCCAAAAAGATAGCCAAAATAAAGGCCAAGAGAAGAGCTTTGGAGAGCGATATTGCTATGTCTAAATCGTACAGTTTTGAACTCAAAACGATCAAAGGCAAGCTGGCACTGCTTAAAGAGTTTGAAAATGATCCATTCAAAAAAAGCATAGAGCCTCCACAAATCAAAAATATACCACAAGTAAACAATCCAATAGCAGCAATTAGTGCTCTCACTTTTAAAAAAACTCTAAAAGAGAATAAAAAAAGATATGAGCAGAAATATCAAGCTCTTAAAAAAACGATAGAGAGACTCAGAAAGAAGCAGCAGATACTTATGAAGCTGATTGCCATAAAACCAAATTCTGTGGATATAATAGGGCAGCTTAAGTATATCAATTCAGAGATAGAGACATTCAGTTCTCTGCTTGAGATATTTGGTACTACCAAAGATGTCTATAATAAAAAGATTGATGAGATAAAAATCAAGCTTGATAATGATATTGCACAGGAGTATCATAAGCTTTTCAGGGTGGGTGGTTTTATACTTATATTTTTTGTGATATTTTTGATTATCAAATTTTTGCTCCATAAATATTTTGCCAACAAAGATAGTTTTTATACAATGAACAAGGCTGTCAACTTCATATTTTTAACATTTTTGGCAATAGTATTGCTTTTTTCATACCTTGATAATGTCAGCTATCTTGCTACTGTAGTGGGTTTTGCATCTGCCGGTATAGCTATTGCTATGAAAGATTGGTTTATGTCCCTTATGGGCTGGTGGGTTATAGTCATTGGTGGCACCGTGCATGTTGGAGATCGTGTAAAATTTGTTAGAGACGGAGTGGAATATGTGGGTGATATAGTTGATATCTCTCCTTTGAGGATGACCATGCAGGAGGATGTAACGCTGACATCATTTATGCACAATCGCCGCTCGGGAAGGATTATATTTATCCCCAACAACTATGTATTTACTGATATGATAGCCAACTACTCTCACGATGGACTCAAGACTGTCTGGGATGGCATAGATTTTACTATCACATTTGATTCAAATATAGATGCAGCCCTTTCGATCGCCAAAGAGGTGACAAAAAAATACTCCAAAGGATATACGGACATCACAAGAAAGCAGCTAAATAAGCTTAGAAGCCACTATCATATAAAAAATACAAATGTTGAGCCAAGAATACTTTCATTTATCGGAGAGAGCGGTATTGTTATTAGCGCCTGGTATTTGACGAATTCATATGCAACACTTACTCTTAGATCAAAAATATCCCAAGAGATAATTCAAAGAATACAGGAAAGCAGTGATATCAGACTTGCTTATCAGACTCACTCTCTATACCTAAATGGGCATATACCAAAACCCTCATACCCTCAGATAGATGAACAAAAAGAGAGAGAGGATGTCTAATAAAAAAAGAGTATATTTCAAGACCTTTGGGTGCCGAACAAATCAATTTGATACACAGGTAATGATTAGCAATCTCAAGGACTTTGAAACAAGTACAAATGAAAGCGATGCTGACATAATAGTAGTAAATTCATGTACGGTAACCAATGGAGCTGACAGTTCCGTCCGGGGATATATCAACTCAATATCCAGAAAAAATCCAAGCGCCAAAGTTATTTTGGCAGGATGTGGCTCTCATTCCAAAGGGGAGTCGTTATTTGAAGAAGAGAAAGTATTTGGAGTTATGGGTCACTCTGAAAAAGAGAAGATAAATGAAATACTTCAGCATAAAGATAGATTTTACCAAATAGGTGATCTGAATCATATAGACAGGACCATTGTTGAAAAGTTTGTGGGAAAGAGCAGGGCATTTATCAAGATTCAGGAGGGGTGTGATTTTGCCTGTTCGTATTGCATCATACCAACTGTCAGAGGAGGCGCAAGGAGCCATAGGGAGGAGACCATTCTTGCCCAGGTGGAGCTACTGGCATCCAATGGTTTCGGGGAGTTTATCCTTACCGGTACCAATGTGGGTAGTTATGGCAAGGACAGAGACACTTCAATAAGTGAACTTCTGAAAAAAATATCTCAGATTAGAGGAGTCAGGCGCATTAGAATAGGCAGTCTTGAGCCTGTTCAAATAGATGATGCATTCAAGGAGTTGCTGCCTGAGCCTTGGATGTCGAGGCACTTGCATATAGCATTGCAACATACAAGTGACAGGATGTTGGATTTGATGAATCGTAGAAACAGTTATGCAGATGACTGGAGGCTTTTGGAAGAGATATCAGAAGCAGGTTATGCCATAGGAACAGATTTTATCGTTGGGCATCCAGGCGAGGGAGAGATTGAATGGAAAGAGGCTATCAAAAGAGTAGAGCAGTTGCCATTGACTCACATACACGCATTTACGTACTCCAAACGTGATGGTACGGCTGCTGCGTCAATGAAAGATATTGTCAGAGGGGATATTGCCAAAGAGAGGCACAAAGAGCTAAGCTCCATAATATCTGAAAAAAACTATATTTTCAGACAGGCACACAGAAGTAATCTTCATGTACTGGTCGAACAGAGCAATGATGGAAAATACAACGGACTTGATCAATATTTTAATCGCCTTGAGATCAAGAGTAGCGAAGATATATCCGGCAATTGGATGAGATTTGACAGTGTTTTGGTAGATAAAAAAAGAAACAGAGCTGTAATATAGGAGTTGATATGTATAAACAACCTGTAATAGTAATAACAGGGTGCTCTACAGGAATAGGCTTGGAGACCGCGCTCTATCTAAAAGATAGGTTTATTACGGTATATCCGACAGCAAGAGAGCAAAAAGATGTGGATATGCTTGTGGGACTTGGATTTGATGCGATGAAACTTGATGTTACAAAAGCAGATGAGATTAAAGTGGTCATTGATAGCGTGCTGGAAAAAGAGGGGACTATTGATGTTTGGTTCAATAATGCAGGATATGGACAGATAGGAGCTATAGAGGATATCACATCTGATGCTTTGAGAGGGCAGTTTGAGACCAATGTAATAGGTCTGCATGAGTGTACCAGACAGATACTTCCGGTAATGAGAAGGCAAGGACATGGCAAAATTATTCAGCACAGCTCAGTATTGGGATTGATATCCTTGTTCGGTAGGGGTGCATATAATGCCAGTAAATATGCCATTGAGGGACTTACTGATACACTGAGACTTGAGCTGAAAGGGACAGAGATATATCCGATTTTGCTAAATACAGGCCCTATAACAAGTAACTTCAGACAAACTGCCATAAAGATGCTCCAAAAAAATGTAGATATTGAACATTCTATATTTAAAGATCTATATTTTAGTAAAATAAATGGTGGAGGTAAAAAAGTTCCTTTCAATGAAGAACCTGAGGCAGTTGCTTCAGTAGTACATAAGATTATACTCTCCAAAAAACCGGCACCCAGGTACTATATTACCAAAGCAACATATCTTCTTGGTTTGGCAAAGAGAGTATTGAGCAGCAGTTTACTTGATAGGCTTTTGCTGAAAATGGGTTGAATTGTCAAAAAAATCTTATAAAATTGTTGTATAATTCAATATATATAAGGTTTATGGAATGATAATTGATAATAAAAGAGTGATATTTATATTCTTTGTTCTTATTATTGTAGAGATGGCAATATACTTTTTTCTTTCAAATTTGGAAAAAACTACACTCTTTTTTATCATGTCTGCTGTTGTTCTGATGCCTTTATTGTTTTTTGCGCTATTCCAAAACAATAAAATTGAGTGGCCTGGAAAGAACAGATCTGACAAGAATTTGTATCCAAAAAATGGTTATGCATCTACCATTGTAATAGATGAAGATAAAAACATCATCAGCGCAGATAATTCCTTTTATAAGATAGTAGGGCATGAAGAGTCTGAGCTATCTGAATACAGTATTAAAATAGTAAAAGCAAAAGACAAAGATAAAGAGATATCAAAAATAGATGTTTTGACAGCTCTTCCAAATAGGCAGGCACTGAGAGGAAGACTCAGGAATGAATTTGCAAGATCGAAAAGGCATAAATTCTATAGCGCATTTATTTTTATAGATCTTGATAACTTCAAAAACATCAATGACAGTTTTGGCCATCAAGTGGGCGACAGGCTGCTTATCGAGTTTTCAGGAAGGATAAAACAGGTAATTCGTGCTGAGGATTACCTTTCAAGAATCAGCGGAGATGAGTTTGGATTGATTCTTGTTGATCTTGGGGACGATAAAAATAGTGCAGCTTTAAAAATAGATAATATATGCAGTAAAATAATAAAAACTCTTGAAGAGCCATACGATATAGACGGTTGCAAAATTGCTTCGACTGCGAGTATGGGAATAGCTATATTTCCAAACGGTGTCAATGATATTGAATCCATAATAAGAAATTCTGATATGGCCATGTACAAAGCCAAAGAGATGGGAAAAAATAAATATGTTTATTATGATGAAAGCATTGACAGAGAGATACAAAAAACAAAAATATTTCGAAAAAAAGTATCTCATATCATTGAAAACGACAAACTTCTTTTTTATTTTAGGCAAATATTCAACAAAGAGGGTAATGCGGTAATTTCACAGATAATACCCAAAGTGCCGGGTGAAAATACGAAAATGGACGACAATATGCTCTCAATTTGCTCTATAGCTGATCCGCAAATAATCAATAAATTTTTTATAAAAACATTTTCAAAAGTATGTAACTTTATAAAAAGAAGCCCGGAATCCGATCTTGAATTTATGATAAATATCCCAAATTATAAGTGTTTTACAAAAAATACAATTAATGAGATTATAAATATTGCAACCCTTGAAAAATGCGATACCAAACGCATTGTATTTAATATCTCCGAAGAGTTTTTGATAACAAACTATGAATATGTATATAAAGGTACGGAGGAGTTAAGAAAATATGGATTTAAAATATCTATAAATAATTTTGGATCAAAGTTTGCTCCGGTGAAGTGCCTTGATAAAATTAGACTCGATTATCTATATCTAAATCATGAATTGATAAGCGCAAGAAGAACAAGTCTCCTGAAATCTATCATATCAGTATCCCATACATATAATGTGACAACAATCGCAAGCAAAGTAGATGATAGGCAAGAGTATGATTATGTCAGAATTATTGGTGCAGATTTTTTGAACGGTGGATATCTTCAAGAGATAATCGATGAAGATATATTTATGAAAACTGTTCTGGATTTCTCTTGATTATATCCCTATTTTCTTTGGGCAGCATATAGTCCCATAAGTATCAAGAGCCCCCCTATACTCATTTGCATAGTAATTTTCTCGTCAAGCAACAGTATGCCGGCAATTGCAGTAATAAGAGGAACAAGATATATATAGTTACTTGTTGCGATAGAGCCTATTCTCTCAATCCCTTGCTGCCATAGTATAAATGCCAATCCAGATGAGAGGATACCAAGAAATGCTATATTTAGTGCAACGGCAGGGATAAGCAGTTTTGAAATAGGCAGTGATCCTCCCGCTATCAGTTGATATATCATCATCAAAATCAAGCCATAAAAAAAGCTCTTGCGTGTTATTAGTATATAGTTGTAGCCTTTTGGAGCAAGCTTGAGCATCACGGAGTATAGAGAAAATATCATCGCAGCTCCAAGGGCAAGAAGATCCCCTTTGAGTCTAAGCTCAAACTTGGATCCCTCTAGAAGTATTAGCCCAATTCCAATGATAGCTATAATAAAGCCGATTATAATATTTTTACTAAGCTCTTCATCTTTGGTCATAAAATGAGCAAAAATAGCAGTAAATAGCGGTATGGATCCCATATATAGCCCTACATTTGTAGCTTGAGTGTATTCTAGTGCGAAATTTTCCAGTATAAAGTAGATAAAAATCCCCAAAAAGCCGAGAATAAAGAAGTGTATTTCATCTTTGAGTGAATTTGGCATCCTATATTGTGGATATATAATGAGCAGTATAAAGTAAGCAATGGCAAATCTAAATATCATATTTTCAATAGGAGTGATATATGAGAGTAGGGCTTTGTTGCTTACAAAGGCTATGCTCCAGATTACGATCGTAGTAAATGCAAATATGTGCCCAAGAAGTTTTTTTCTATCAATAGCCATTATGGTATTCTTTTTTGTTGAGATTATATCAAAAGATATTTCAAATGCATTTGCAAAGGCAAAAGCCTTTGACTTTAAATGAAATTTTAAGCCAATTTTTTTGCTTTAGCTTTTTGCATCAAATAAATTGTAGCATATATACCTGCAGCAATAGCATATGATATATATTCACTTCCAAGATGCAATTTTTCAGACATTATATTAGGAAGCATAGCAAATGGAATGACTACAAGCAGCATCAATCTCTCAAATGCATTTAGCTTAGTAACCATATATCCTTGGATAGCAGAGGTAAAAGCAAACATTCCCATTACAGCTCCGGCGAATATCACCAATATCTCTAGCGGATTGCTTACCCACTGCCATTTGCCTGGATCATTTGGATCATTTGGATCAACACTCTCTATAAGAAGGAGCTTGTTGTTGAAAAAGAACATAAATGGCAATATAGCTGTTCTGATGTCATAATAAAATCCCTGCAAACCTGTTTTGATAGGATCTGATTTGGCGATACCTGCCGCCGCGTAGGCGGCCATCCCCACAGGCGGCGTATCATCGGCTAGTATCCCGAAGTAAAATACAAACATATGAGCAGCGATCGCCGGTATGATGTAGCCATTGTCACCGGCAAGCTGCATTATCACAGGAGCTGTCAAGGCAGCCATTACTATGTAGTTGGCAGTTGTAGGAAGCCCCATTCCAAGTATAAGCGATGTGATCGCGGTAAATAGAAGCACCAAAATAATATATCCGTGTGAGAGCTGGTCTATCACATCTGCAAGTATCAATCCTATTCCAGTTAGCGTCACAGATCCCACAACTAAGCCGGCAACACCGGTAGCCACAGCGATAGGCACCATATTTTTGGCACCATTGACCATCCCGTGTGCTATATCCGTAAACCCGCTTGTAAGTGTGTGAAAATCAAGTTTTCTCCCCTCAATTAGTGCTGCTATTGGCTTTTGTGTTACCATAATAAGCATCATAAACATAATGGCATTGAATGCTGCACTTTGGGCTGAGTGTCTGAGTATGATAAGTGTATACATCAAAAAGCCAATAGGCACGATATAGTGGATACCCTTTATGAATATCGGCCATACTCTGCCCAATCCTTTTTCACCTTTGATTCCTTGTTTTTTTGCCTCAAGATGCACGATATAAAATAGGGCGAAGTAGCTAGTAAATGCCGGCACAAACGCCGCAAATACAACATCTGTATAACTAAGCCCCAAAAACTCGGCTATAATGAAAGCCGCTGCTCCCATAATAGGTGGCATCAATTGCCCATTGACCGATGAAGCCACCTCGACTGCACCGGCTTTATGTGCAGGAAAGCCAAGCTTTTTCATCAGCGGTATCGTAAATGTACCGGTAGTTACAGTGTTGGCTATTGATGAGCCGGAGATGATCCCCATAAGTCCGGATGCTGCTACTGATGCTTTGGCAGGTCCACCGTCATATTTGCCCAGCATCGTGTAGGCCAGATTGATAAAGTATTCACCGGCACCCGCACGATCCAGCAAGGCTCCAAATAGTACAAACAGGAAAACAAACGCAGAGCTTACACCCAGAGGCACTCCAAATATCCCCTCTGTAGTCAAAACCATTTGACCCATCAGTTTATTTAGGCTTACCGCTTTGTGCGCTATAAGATCTGGCATTTCAGGACCAAATATATCATAAATCAAAAACAGAATCGCAATTACAGGCAGAGGCAGCCCCATAACCCTGCGTGCACCCTCAAGCACAACAAAGATCACGGTCACACCGATTACTATATCAGTTGTTGTCCAGGCACCTGAGCGCATAGCAAGATCATTATACGCATACCATTGATATAGTGCAGCTATGACAGCCACTATTGCAAATATATAATCATACCAGGTAATCTTTTTGCGAAGTTTTGGTCTCTTTAGGATTGGGTATGCCATAAATGCCAGTGCAAGTGCAAAAGCCAGATGTATAGATCTGATATAAACACTATTGATGGGGTGAACTACAACAGCCAGTTGAAAAAGTGACCAACCAAATGCAACTACCGCAACCAGCCACCAATATATAGAGCCTTTCTCAAATTCGCGCTGACCCTCCAGCTCGCTTATAAGCTCCTCTTCATAATCCATTCTCTCTTCACTTGGAGGAATTCCACTGTCGAGTTTGGAAAGAGTATCAAAGGCCTCCTTGTTGCTATCTTCTATATCTTCTAGATACTCATCAGTATGCTCATGTTGTTTTTTCACAATTATCCTCCTGCTTGTAGTTTCTATTTCAAACTTTTAAGATGGGCAAGTTATTGTTATTGGTATATCCAATGATAAAAGCTTGGAATAAGTACTGTGCTCAATGTATCTTCACAATTGTGAAGATACATTAGATAGACTATTTGAGTAAGCCAGCCTCTTTAAATGCTTTGACTGCACCTGGGTGTTGAGGGATACTCAAACCATCAAGTAGGCTTGCCTTTGTGATTGTTTTGTATGCCGGGTGAAGTTTTTTAAACGCTTCAAAATTGTCAAGTATAGTTTTGGTCAAAGTATATACAACCTTTTCATCTATACTGTCCTTTGTACATAAAACAGCCTTGACACCTATACTTGGAGTATCGTGAGTGACACCTTTGTAGAATGTTCCGGAAATGATACCTTTAGCATAGTATGGATATTTTTTGACCAGTTCATCAATAGGTTTACCTTCGATTGGAACAAGATCGATATCTACAGAGTTGGCAGCATCTTTGATATTGGCTGTTGGATGCCCAAATACTGCAAAATATCCATCAATATGATCATCCTTGAGTAGTGTTGGTCCTTCAGATGATTTTAGCTCATCTACAGATTTAAAATCACTCATTTTGATACCAAACGCCTTGAGAACAATCTCAGTTGTCATGCGAGTTCCTGAGCCCGGAGTGTCCACATTGACTCTTTTGCCTTTTGCATCCATAAGTGTTTTGATGCCAGACTTTTTAGTTACGACAAACGCCAAAAGTTCAGGGTAGATAGCCATTACAGATCTAAGTCCCTTGATTGCCTTGCCCTTAAACTTGCCTTCACCATTAAATGCCTGATACGCTGTGTCACTCTGGGATATACCAAAGTCTAGTTCGCCTGCATTTATAGTGTTTACATTATATACAGAGCCTCCGGTGGATTCAACAGAACATCTAATCCCTGTCTCTTTTTTGTTTTTGTTCATCATTCGGCATATTGCACCACCTGTTGGGTAATATGTTCCTGTTACTCCACCTGTTCCGATAGTGATAAACTGAGCAGCCGAAGCTGAGCCTGCAAACATTACTGATGCTGCAATGATCGATTTGGTCAATTTGGTCATTTCTTCTCCTTAATTTTTTTCTATCCTCTTTATGTCGTTTAAAAAATAAAGAAGGATAATAAAAAATGATAGGAGAATTATTATTAAGCTAAGATTAATATAAAACTTTTTTGAAACTAGTTCAGAAAGTGTTACTTTTTGTAAAGCCTATCGAAATGTTGATAATCTTTGATAGAGTGCCAGTCGCCTCCCCATCTCCATCCTCTGGATTTAAATAGATGCACTATCCTGTCACCCTTGACAATGATCGCTCTATCTGATGGTGAACTGTTTTTGTGTTTTCTTGAGCGGTATTTTAGGGATTTTTTGTGGGCGATTTTGCCGCTTCTTGATATGTATGGATTTTCAAGCGGATTGATATCTATCGCTCTGCCGTATGAGTGTTTGGACCATTTGGTGCCACCTGTTACTGCACGGCAGTTGAAAGCAGATGTATTGTCTGCTTCGATAGATGCAAAGTCGCTGGCGTGGTAGTCGCTGACTAGTCTCATTTTTCTGATTGGATATCCACTCTTGTATAGCTCGCCAAATATTTGGGTTACCTCTTTGGCAACTGCGGCATTGACTATCATTTCACCTTTGTGATCTTTGCCGTCAAAGCCTTTGTAGGTCATCGTCAGATACCTAAGATTGCTCAAGGGCACCGGACAGCCTCGATGCCAAGATCCGCCCTTGATGACTCTTTGTTTGATGGCGGGTGTGATTTTGGATATATGGGCAGTGTAGCCTGCAAGCAGCATTGATGATGTGGTTGTTAGTGTCAAAAGTATCTTTTTCATAGACTTATTATACCCTATAGCTGGTTAATGGTATAATTACAAAAATTAAATTTGGGGCACTGAATGAGCATATTACTTATAGCGGTAGGTATTTTTGTAGGAGCAATATCTGGATTTTTTGGAGTAGGGGGCGGGATGATACTTATCCCTCTGCTTATGACCATAGGATTTGGCATCAAATCAGCCATTGGTATATCGGTAGTGCAGATGGTATTTAGTTCAGTATATGGCTCATATCTCAACTGGCGTAAAGGGGTGCTTCAGATCAATGAGGGGTTGTGGGTCGGATTTGGTGCTGTATTTGGCGGTATAGTTGGTGCTCGTTTTACTGATCTGCTGAGTCGTCATACACTTGAGTATATATTTTTGGCTCTTGTGATTTTTGCACTGCTTCGTATCATATTCTCCAAGCCCTACGATCCAAACCAAGAGGAGGGCAAATTCTCAAGTGCACTTCTATTTGTGATCGGTTTTGGTATAGGTGTCATTGCGATGATGCTTGGGGTAGGAGGTTCGGTGATGCTCACACCTATACTGGTAGGTTTTTTGCACTTTTCTACCAAAAAAGCTGCAACGGCAGGACTGTTCTTTGTGGTATTTTCTGCGATATCCGGACTTGTATATAAGCTGATAGCAGGTAGCTTTAATCATCTATCACTGGATATAGTTACAGTTTTGACAGTGGCATTTGCAGCTTTGGTAGGCTCTTGGATAGGTATATGGCTCAAAGACAAAGTCCACGACAGACACCACAAGCTATATATGATCATTATGTATTTTGTGATTTTGTTGCT
>CAZVPN010000028.1:9282-14222 GCA_964628135.1 uncultured Campylobacterales bacterium | reverse complement strand
CAATAAATAACAAAGAGTAAATAAAATGGAAATATATTTTGCGATTTTGAATTTTACGCTTTCAGGGGCGATTGGGCTGGTTGGTATACTTACTTTGCGTAAAGTCAGCACTCCAAATGAGGTGGTTTTTGCCCTGTTGCCGCTTCTTTTTGCTCTGCATCAGTTTGCGGAGGGGTTTGTGTGGCTTGGAGTAGATGGAGTGATAGAAAGAAGAGCACTTGATATCGCAGCAGGCATATTTATATACTATGCACAGGGAGTTTTGCCATTTTTGGTGCCTTTGGCTGTTTGGTTGATAGAAAAAGAGAGGTGGAGAAAAAGTATACTTGGCATATTGACTATCTTGGGTCTAGGGTTGGCAGTATATACAATGTATGGACTCTCAACAATCCCAAGCAGTGTAAGTGTGGTAAACAACACTCTATTTTATAAAAATCCCTGGACTGCAAATATCTATGATGCATCGATTTATATGATCACTACTTGCGGTGCATTGATGCTAAGCGGCTCTATAGCCATAGAGCTTTTTGGTTTGCTCAATTTCATTGGAGCTAGCGTGATATTTTTGTGGCGTCCGTATGGCTTTACATCTTTGTGGTGCCTATATGCTGCTGCTATCAGTGGGTTGTTATATTTCTATTTTGTGGAGCGTCGTATCAGATTTTTGCAAAACCTAAGAGCACAAAAGGAGGAGCTAAGCGGCAAACTTGAAAGAGAGTTGAGTCTGCTTAGTGAGAAAAAGTCTGTATTTTTTGAGAGGTTTGTGCGAAAGGATTAAATAGCAAAATATGACAATTTGCCATATTTTTGCCAATTTACTTATTTATCTACTATACTTCTTGTGTGATTTGCAAGGAGTTTATAGTGCAGAGAAATTTACTTAAGCAGTTTGGTAATGATGCAGAGGAGTTGGCTACAAGGTTTTTGGAAGAGGCGGGCTTTGTGATAGTGGAGCGAAACTATTATGCTCGCAAACTTGGAGAGATAGATATCATCGCACACAAGAGTGGAGTGTGGCACTTTATCGAGGTTAAGAGTTCGGGCAAGGAGTTTGATCCTATCTATAATCTTACTCCAAACAAATTGCACAAAATTATAAATTCAACCCACTATTATCTCAAAGAGAAGAGGCTAAATGTGAGCTTTAGTATAGATGCCTTGATAGTGCGTAAAGGCGAGGTGGAGTTGATAGAAAACATAACAATGTAGAGCGTTAGGTTTATTAAGATAAAATAGGTATAATTCGCGAAATTTTAAAATTCAAGGAGTCAAAATGGCTAAATATGTAGAGCTTACAAATGATAATTTCGATTCAACAATTGCTGAGGGTGTAACTATGGTAGATTTTTGGGCACCATGGTGTGGACCTTGTAGAATGATTGCCCCAATCGTAGAAGAGCTTGCTGATGAGTATGAGGGTAAAGCAACAATCGCTAAGGTAAATACAGATGAGGAGCAAGAGATCGCTATAAAATTTGGTATCAGATCTATCCCAACAACTCTTTTCTTCAAAGATGGCGAACTTGCTGACCATATGATCGGTGCAGCCGGCAAAGATATCTTCGTATCTAAACTAGAAGCACTATTGTCTTAATTTTTACTCCATAGAGCATACGGCTCTATGGATCTCTCTTTTATCTATTTTCCTTTATCTATTATCTACAAAATCTTTGTCAATTTTGGTGATACCAAGTTATATCGCAGTATAATATCTATATTTTTTTATTTGATTTATTATTTACAATTCAAGGAGTTTAGATATGTTAGATTGTGCAATTATAGGCGGTGGACCTGCTGGATTGACAGCTGGACTTTATGCTACAAGAGGCGGGCTTAAAAATGTCTCAATGTTTGAGTTGGGTATGCCCGGAGGTCAGATTACACAAAGCTCAGAGATAGAGAATTATCCAGGGATTTTTAGAGAAGAGCCACATGTGACCGGTATGGAGCTTATGGAGCCATGGCCAAATCAGTGTCAACACTTTGGACTCAAACATGAGATGAAAGAGGTCAAAAGAGTCAGCAAAGATGGCAATCATTTTGTAATCGATCTTGGTGATGATAAAGTGGAGGCAAAGACTGTCGTAGTAGCAACCGGAAGCACCCCAAGAAAAGCCGGCTTCAAAGGTGAAGATGAGTTTTTTGGCAAAGGTGTAAGCACTTGTGCTACTTGTGATGGCTTTTTCTATAAAGACAAAGAGGTAGCAGTACTTGGTGGGGGCGATACAGCCTTAGAAGAGGCTCTCTATCTTGCCAATATTTGCTCCAAAGTATATATCATCCACAGAAGAGATGAGTTTAGAGCAGCCCCTCCGACAGTAGAAAGAGTAATGAAAAATGAAAAGATCGAGTTGGTATTGAATGCATCTATAGAGGAGGCCTTTGGTGATATGATGGGCTTGTCCGGCGTAAAGGTCTCTTTCAAAGACGGCAAAGATCCTATTACGCTAAATGTGCCAGGGCTTTTTGTTTTTGTAGGCAACGATGTCAAAAATGAGGTGCTCAAGCAAGAGGACGGAAGCTTCTTGTGTGATGTTAATGAAAATGGCGAAGTGATAGTAGATCTAAATATGCACACAAGTGTAGAGGGACTATATGCTGCCGGAGATATCCGACTCAATGCTGCCAAGCAGGTAGTTTGTGCAGCAGGTGACGGGGCTGTTGCGGGTATGCAGGCACTCAATTATGTCCTGGAGCATGAGTAGTGACAAGGGTAGGAATAGTAGGTAGCACCGGTAGAATGGGTGCCCACCTGATAGAAAATGTTATGCAAAGCGATGAGCTTGAACTCTCTGCACTTCATGTCTTTGATGAGCTTAAGACTCCGGTGCCCGATAGTGTCTTCGTCACCAATAGCATGAAAGCTTTTTTGGAGCATGTGGATGTAGTGATAGATTTTTCTGCTCCTGTAGCTACTCAAGAGCTATGTGAAGAGGCCCTTAAAAATCCAAAAGCACTTGTCGTGGCTACTACAGGATTCAATGAGCATCAGCAAAATTTGTTGATCGAGGCATCCAAAGAGATGCCTGTGCTCTACTCCTCCAATATGTCGGCAGGTATCGCACTCCTAAAACAGCTTGTCGAAAAAGTTTCATCTGCACTCAAAGATTTTGATATAGAGATTGTAGAGATGCATCATCGCAACAAAGTGGATGCTCCAAGCGGCACGGCACTGACACTGGCTGAGTTTGCTGCCAAAGGCAGAGGTTTGGATATCGACAAGGTCAGAGTAAGCGGCAGAGATGGTCAAATAGGTGCCAGAAGCAAAGATGAGATAGCAGTAATGGCACTAAGAGGCGGCGATATAGTCGGCAAACATACTGTTGGATTTTATAATGACGGAGAGTTTATAGAGCTAAGTCATACAGCAACAAGCCGAGAGACATTCTCCAAAGGTGCGATACTGGCTGCCAAATGGATTGCAGATCAAGAGCCGGGATTTTATTCAATCAACGATTGCCTTGGGATTTAAAATGAAAAACTATTCATTGCTCATTACTCATTATTCATCCAACTCCAAAGGAGTTAATTGATGTGTGCTATAGTAGGGGTTTTTGGCACCGATAATGCATCGACAGTGGCATATTATTCTCTCTTTGCTATGCAGCATAGAGGGCAAGAGGCAACGGGTATATCCGCAGCAAATGACAAACATATAAAAGTTTACAAAAAAAAGGGTATGGTAGCGGATGTATTTTCGCAATCAACCCTCAATTCCCTTGAGGGCAGGTGTGCAGTAGGGCACAACAGATACTCTACGGCAGGCAGTGAGTCAGTCAATGACGCTCAGCCGGTTTTTGCCAAGTATAAACTGGGTGAAATATCTATCGTCCACAATGGAAATCTTGTAAACAAATATGAGGTCAGAGATGAGCTAATCAGAAACGGTGCAATATTTCAAACCGATATGGATACGGAAAATATCGTTCATCTCATAGCCAAATCACAAAAAGACTCTCTATCTGATCGTATCAAAGATATGTTGGATAAAATCGAGGGAGCATACTGTCTTGCTATTCAGAGTAGAAGCAAGATGTTTGTCATCAGAGACAAATATGGCATAAGACCGCTTAGCCTTGGGAGGTTACCCGATGGTGGCTGGATAGTTGCATCTGAGACTTGTGCATTTGATCTCGTAGGGGCTAAGTTTGTCCGCGATGTTAGACCCGGTGAGATGTTGACATTTGAAGAGGGCAAAGAGCCGCACAGCGAACAGCTTTTTGAGCCCGATTATCACCCTTGTGCTTTTGAGTATATATATTTTGCTAGACCAGATAGCATCATCGATGGTAAAAATGTATATCAAAAGAGACTAAATATGGGTAGAAAACTTGCTCAAGAGGTGCCTACCGATGTGGATTTGGTGTTGCCTGTGCCAGATAGCGGTGTAGCTGCTGCAAAAGGGTATGCCGAGGAGCTTGGTGTGCCTTTCGAGATGGGTATAGTGAGAAATCACTATGTTGGACGCACATTTATAGAGCCCACTCAAGAGATAAGAGACTTAAAAGTCAAGCTAAAACTCTCTCCGATAAAACATATAATCGAAGGCAAAAGAGTAGCTATCATAGATGACTCTTTGGTGCGTGGGACTACATCCAAACAGATTGTGAGAATGCTCAGAGAGGCAGGAGCTGCCGAGGTGCATATGCTTATCGCGGCACCTGAGATCAAGTATCCGTGCCGTTATGGTATAGATACTCCTACCAAAGATGAATTGATATCCAACAGGCTAACACCTGAGCAGATAGCGACAGAGATAGGTGCAGATTCTCTTGGTTTTTTATCAATCGAGGGGCTAAAAGAGTCATTGGGTAGTGAGAGAAACTACTCTCTTGTCAGTTTTGACGGCGACTATTTTGCAGGTGGCAATGCCGATAGTCCTGGATGTAGCACACTTTAATATAGGAGTAGATTATGAAGTTGATTGTTAGAGCATTTTT
>CAZVPN010000028.1:0-9182 GCA_964628135.1 uncultured Campylobacterales bacterium | reverse complement strand
TGATATATAGAGTGTAGTAGCCAAACCATTCCAGGATAAATCCTCCCGGAATCGAGAAAAATAGTCCAAGCGATACGATTGTAGATTGGATCGCTACATATACGGGTCGCTTGTCTTCCGGAGCGATCTCCAATACCAGATTGGTATCGGCATTTCTAAAGCCGTCCATACCTATACCAAATATAAAAAATATAAGAGTATAACTCAAAGCTCCTTTGGCAAATAGAGCTAAAATAAATGCAGATATCATAAACCCATAGGCTACTTGCAGCATGCCGGCATAGTTGGGTGCAAATCGCTTCCACAAAAACATATTTCCTATCATTGCCCCTATCATCTGCACGGTGATAAATCCACCCACCATCCAGCCCGTGAGATCTACTGTCTGCTTGGCTTTGATGATGACAAACGGCATAGCCAGTAAAAAGGAGTATCCAAGCAAAGATACCATAATTTGCAACTGCAATCTCTTGTCGGAGTGCAAAATCTTTTTGGCATTTTTCAAAAATGCAATAAAGCTATTCTCTTTTTGGCTAATGTTGGTTTTGGGTGGCTCTTTGATGCTTCCAAAGGCTATCAGACCAATCAAAATAAGCACGGATGAGATCATAAAGAGCATAGCGTAGTTTTGGGGTGCTTTGAAATTTTCTAGCACCCATCCGGCTACACCACCGCTCAGTATGGCACCAAGTGCAGAGAAGAGTTGTCGATTTGCCATAGCTCTGCCCCGTTCTTTGGAGTCAAAAACCTTGGCAATGATCTCTTTGAAGTATATAGCTCCAAAGCCGGCAGAGAATGAGAATGTAAAAAAGAATATACCAATAAGCCAAAGGGTCAAAGTCTTGTTGCTGTCACCCACAAAATATATACTAGCCCCAACGGCAAACCAAGATAGGAAGCGAAAGAGAAATACTCTATGCATATACTTCATTACACGAGTATATCCCTGAGCATAAAATGCCGCAAAGAGTTGCACGGCTATAGCACCGCCCCTAAGAAGCGAAGCAAATATACCCACAAGCACCAAAGAGTTGCTAAAGTGGTGTACTATCAAAGGAAGTATGGTGGCGGGCTCTGCTACTGTGGTGCCAATGGAGAGCATAAAGGCGTGAAATGCACTTTTGGCATTATTGATTTTGTATGACAATTACGCTTTCCTTGAGGCTTTTTCCTCTATACCGCTTTGACCAAATCTTCTGGCAATCTCTTGCCTGATGCGATCCGGTGTTATATCTCTGCTTCCCAATCCCACCAATGCGTGGTATAGCAGATCAGCAGCCTCATATATCACTTGAGCATCACTCTCCTCTTTGATCGCTACACACAGCTCATCAGCCTCTTCGCGGATTTTGCTAAGTAGAAGCTCTTGGTCATCGAGTAGCCTTTTGGTCCAAGATTTTTCATCTCCTGAGCTTTTTCGCTCCAAAATAGTATGATAGAGAGTATCGACAGCTCCATATACTGCATCCGTATCCACCTCTTTGTTCATGACAATCTTATCTTGAGTAATAGAGGTAAAAAAGCAACTTTTGCGTCCGGTGTGGCAAGCTACTCCCGTTTGGTTTACCTTCAAAAGCAAAGTGTCGCCATCGCAATCAAGAAGCATCTCAACTATCTCTTGGGTGTGCCCGGAGCTCTCACCCTTTTTCCAGATACGCTGTCTGCTGCGACTAAAATAGTGTGCATAGCCTGTAGATAGAGTTAGACCATATGCCTCTTTGTCCATATATGCAAGCATAAGTATTTCGCCGCTGATATTCTCTTGGACGATAGCAGGTATTAGTGGGGTTTTGTTCCAATCTATTTGCATTAAATTTCTCCAAATCTCGGCACTATTGTTGTGCTGAGATAGCTTTTTGCTTTCTATCCTTTGCATCTACCCATATATTTGGGACTGCTCCACCAGGTGTGAGAAATATCTGAGCATCGTTGTTGACTTTTAGTGCTTCATTAAACTCCAGTTGAGTTTTAATCTGCTTTAGTTGAAGAAGCTTATCGGTCAGTGAGTCGGATATGAGCTTGTTTGCTTTGGCTTGAGCCTCTGCTTCAATGCGTATTTTGTCGGCTGAGCCTTGGGCCTCTATACGCTTTTTTTGCGCGTCACCTCTGGCAATTTCAGCTTTTCGCTCTGCTTCTCTTTTTGCACGCTCTTTTTTTTGTTCGGCTATCATTACATTTTGTTTTTCAGCCTGAAGCTCCTCTATTTTGTCTCTGATCTTTTGCGGCAGCTCTATGTTTCTAAGTTCAACGGAGTCAAGCACGACGGGATTGCCTGCTACTGCTTCTACTTTTGCTCTAAGTTTTGATTGTATCTCTTTGGCTATCTCTTGTCGTTTTTGCGGCAAATTTTCTGCCGCATAGCTGCCTATCACATCACGAACTATCTCTCTGACTTTTGTATTTATGATTTTGTTCTCCCATGCAGTTCCCCAAGTGGCTATGGTAGTAGGCGCACTCTCTGCTCTGAGATGATACTGCACAGCCAAGTCAATAAATACATTCAAGCCTCTGCTATCCATTACTTTGATGGCAGGGTTTTTTTTGAGTCCGCCTTCGTAGTTATTGTATCTTTCGTTTACAACATGGTTTTGATTGCTGTAGGTTATCATTCTCACACGTACATTTACCGGTATCACCTTTTGTAACACAGGAACAAAAAAATGCAAACCAGCACCAAGCGGTTCGGATTCAAATTTACCCATATTTACTTTGATACCTACTTCACCTGAATTTATGATGGTAAAAGGTTTGAATAGAAAAAACAGAACAGCCAGTATTGCCAAAACGGCGAGTAGTGAAAAACCTTTGCCGCCACCACTCATGCCTGCAAAAGGATTTTCTATATTTATATTTCCGCCACCATTGTTGGAGTCGTTGTTACCTGATGGTTTTTTCTTTTTAAAATAGTCATTCATGTCTGCCGGCATTTTAGTTCCTTTATATGTATGTTAGGTAGTGCTTATATTTTTCATTTCTGCCATTGACTACATCAAAATATGCTGATTGTAGTTTTTGGGTCATTTCGCCTCTGCTGCCACTGCCTATAACTCTATGATCTAGTGCTCTTACTGGTGTAACCTCGGCAGCAGTTCCGGTCAAAAATACCTCATCTGCGATATATACTTCATCTCTAGTGATATTGCGTCTCTCTACAGGGATACCAAAATCAGAAGCAAGCTCCAAAATTGTGCTTTGGGTGATAGACTCTAGAGAGTTGTCATTTGGTGGAGATATCAATTTGCCATCTCGGACTACAAATAGACACTCACCGGTCCCTTCAGCTATAAATCCATTTTCATCCAGCATCAAAGCTTCATCAAAACCATTTTCGATGGCTTCATATTTTGCCATTTGGCTGTTTAGGTAATTTGCCGCTGCTTTTGCTTTGCCAAAGGTTGAGCGGTTTGGGTTGCGTGTGATGGATGAGGTGCAGCAGTTGATACCCTTCTCAAGCCCCTCTTCTCCAAGATACGCTCCCCACTCCCAAGCTGCGATCATAGTCTCTACAGGTGCATTGACATGATAAAGTCCCATTACACCATAACCCAAGTAGATAAGTGGACGGATATAGACATTCTCTTTGAAATCATTTGCTCTAAGTAGATCAATGTGTGCCTGTTTTACCTCTTCATATGGCAAATTTGGCTTGATAGCAACAATTTTTGCTGAGTTGTAGAGCCTTTTTGTGTGCTCTTCAAGCTTAAATATAGCCAATCCATCCTCTGTCTGATAAGCTCTGGTTCCTTCAAAAACAGCATTGCCATAATGCAATGTATGTGTCAAAACATGAACCTTGGCTTCAGCCCAAGGAACCAATTTGCCATTCATCCAAATCATCTTTGCTTCATTCATTATATAGCCTCTCTATATTATCATTGATGTGGAGTATAACCAAAAAGCAGTAAAAGTTGGCTCAATGTTACCATTAGTAAAAACTATTTCAAATTTTTATTGTTAAATGTCATGATTTGATATATATCAAGAATTATGATATGTATAAGAGTGTAGAATATAGCTGTGGAAGGATATAGCCATTATAAATTTTGGCTTTCGTGTTATGTTGTCTGCGTTGCAGATTGGTATTAGGTTTCAGTTTGAATCTATTTCGATAGATTCGATTTTTTCAACAAAGGAGGAAATATGAAGTTAAAAAGAGTATTGAGTTTAGCAGCAGCTACAGGTCTGTTTGCTACTCTATCTATGGCTGGCATGGATTATGCCAAGACATATAAGCAAGAGTGTCAAGGTTGTCATGGTTTCATTCATCAAGGTGGTGTTGGAGCCAATATTCAGCCCAAGTCACTAAAAAAACTTGATGATGCAGTTTTGGTCTCAACTATTCTCAATGGTGTGCAGGGCACTGCTATGCCGGCTTGGAAAGCATCATTTTCCAAAGAGGATGCTCAAGGTATGGTCAAGTGGCTTAGAGAGTGGAAGATGCCTGCGGGAATGAAGCTTGACTTCAAAAAAGTTCACGACAGTTGGCAAAAACTTGCAGATCGTGAAGAGCTTGCCAAAAAATATCCAAAGGCAGCAGATGTAAGCAGTGTTATGGATATCTCATTTGCCACAGAGCGTGATGCATCTTTGGTTGACTTTATTGACAATACTACAGGTAAAGTCCTCTCTCGCCACAAGGCAGGATTTGCAGTGCATGTTACAGTGACAAACAAAAAGTATCCAAGATATGCTTACTCTATCAGTAGATCAGGTAGACTTACCATGTTTGATCTTGCAGCACCGGGTGAGCCTGCTTTGGCAAGTGTACAGGTAGGACAATCATCTCGTGGTTTGGCAGTTTCACCGGATGGTAAATATGTGATTGCAGGTGACTATGTGCCGGGCGGTGCAGTACTTTGCGATGCTTTGACTCTTGAGCCGCTCAAAGTATATGACACAAGCAATGTGCCATTGATCGGTGGAGGCACCGGTAATAGCCGTGTAGCTTCATTGGCAGATACTCCATATGGTCCTTACTTTGCTATGACACTTAAAGATGCGGGAGCCGTTTATATTATTGACTACTCCAAAAAAGATTTCCCAGTCGTAGCAAAAGTAGAGAATATCGGCAAGATCCTGCATGATGGATTTGAAAATGAAAATGAGGGACCGGACTTTGGAAGATATTTCCAGATCGCTTCACAAAAAAGTGACTTGATCGGTATCGTTGACTTCAAGACCAAAAAACTTGCAGCCAAAGTAATGACCGGCACGGCAACCAAGCCTCACCCAGGTCAAGGATCAAGTTGGTTCAATAAAACAATGGGCAAACAGCTAAACGCTACTACCAACATCAAACAAGGTAAAGTAGTCATCTGGACATCTCCAGGCTGGAAAGTTGTCAAAGATATCAAAACTGCAGGTGGTGGACTCTTTGTAGGAACAAGCAAGGATACTCCATATATCTGGGCAGATTGTGTGCTTGGCGGAGAGGCTAATTACAATAGAGTATACTTGATCAACAAAGAGACTCTTGAGACAGACAAAATCATAGAAGTTGGCAAAGAGAAAGGTCACTTGATAGATGCCAAGACAAATAAAGTGTTGCAAGAGTGGGATGCTACACAGTATAAAACTGTGCCAGGCAAAGAGGTTGCTTCAAAAATAAGCAAAGAGACACTTGTAACATATCCAACAAAACTTGGAGAGAAGGTAGCCAAACCGGTTCAGCCTAGATTACTCCACGCAGAGCCTGCAAATCACGGCAAGTGGGTAACTATCAGTGAGTGGACTACAGGAAGAATTGGTATCTATAATGCCAAAACAGGTGAGTTTATCAAATATATTCACAACTTGACAACTCCAACATTCACATACTCAATAGAGCACAGACAAGAAGTTCCAGGTGCATAATTGAGTTTTACTTTCCCCTCGGGGAAGGTGATTTATCAAGATGACAATCGTCATTTTTATCAATCATCTTTCGGACATCCATGAAAACAATATCTCTATTTTTTATTTTTTTTGTTACATTTGTGCAGGCTCAATATATGAGTAATTACTCATGCAGTGAGTGTCATGAGAAGATATATAATGAGTTTGAAAACTCTATGCATTCCAAAAACTACTTTAGTGATGAGTTGCATCGTCATGTGGCAGATAGTGTTAGCACAAAAAAGTATGATTGCGCAGCGTGTCATATGCCGGCAGCTGATAATCTATATGATCTAATGACAGGCAAAGCCAGACCAGACAAACACAATGTCACACACACAGATGCTATCTCATGCTACTATTGCCATAAAATCGCATATGTCAAAAAGTCACACAAACACTATATCAATGTCATAGCAAAAGATGCAGGAGCAGACAGACCAAGTTTTTATGGCGAACTCAAAGACCCTGAGGATGTAGAGAAGCACTATTCGCTTCACAGTCCTATCTATACTCAAAATGTCTGCAAAGGTTGCCATTCATATAAGCTAAATGATTTTAACACCACAATCTTTCATGCTATGAAGCCAAATCAAGACTCAAAAGAGTGCATCAAATGTCATATGCCAAATCTTCCCGGTGGAAATGTAGAGATGAACCATAAGGCACGAATGCATCATGTCAGTCATAAATTTCTCGGTATTCACGATAAAGAGTTTAGAAAAAAAGGCTTGGATATCAATGCGACTATAAATGGCAACAGCTTGACAATAAAGCTAAAAAACAAAATGGCTCATCCACTGATAATCCAGCCCGCAAGAGCTAAATATCTGCAGATTAGAATTGTCCGCGATGATAAAATAGTATGGCAAAATTACAAAAAGTTTCCTGATGAAGATAGGCAAGGGTATTTTGGATATAGATTTTGGAAAGGAGGCAAAAGAGTAATAGTGCCAAGCAGAGCAACCAAGCATTCAGAAAATAATATCGATGCAAATGCAACTAAAACTTTGATATATCATATTCCACCTCCAAAAGAGGGAGATAGAGCAGTTATCAAATATTTTGTCAGATATGCCAAAAGAGACTGTATCAAGGCTGTGAATTTGTCAAATAAGATATGGCAGGAGCCCGAATTGATCAAAGAGATGGTAGTGAAGGCGCACTAAGTATGTGTTTTGTTATCAAAATTTATGTAAAATATTAATAATTTTTTAAAGGAATTTTATGAGAAATATATTGAAAATAGCATCTGTAGGATTGTTGTTGGCATCTGTAAATTTGTCGGCTAAAGAGAAGTTTTTCGTGGTCGAAAGAGAGAGCCAATCGGTAGCTGTCATTGATGATGGGTTGGTTAGAGATCATATGGAGCATATGCACAACATGAACCATGGTGTCATGAAGTTTGATGGCAAAGATGGTTATCTGATCAGTCGTGATGGATATATGGTCAAATTTGATCCCATCACAGAAAAAAAAGAGGCAGAGTATAAGACTAGCAAATCAGCTATTGGGTTTGTCATCGGCAAAAATTATGTAGCAGTTGCCAATTATGATGACAAATCGGTAGATATATTGACGCGTGATCTCAAGCCGATTGACAAGATAGTGACAGGAAGCAAAAATGTAGGCATCAAGATCGACAAAGATATGCTGATCTTTGCTCAAATGGATAATGATAAAGTTACTATTCTCAAAGATGAAAACTACGGCAAAGGCGAACCAAAATTTAAAAAATTCAAAGAGTTTAGTGTGGGCAAAATGCCTTTTGATGCTATGATTCAAGGTAATACATATATCGTAGGTTTTTTCTTGACAAAAGGCTTTGGCGTAATTGATCTCGATAAAATGGAGTATAAGCTGATCAAAGTTGCCCAAGAGGGCGGCAAGCCGGTGCTAAAGATTCCTCATTTTGGCTTTTGGAGCTTGAGTAGAGACAAGACTTTTATCCCGGCAGTTGGTAACAATAAAGTCTTGGTGTATGATAAAAAGTTCAACTTTATCAAAGCTATCGATGTGCAGGGTTTGCCTGTCTTTACCTCATTGAGTCCTGACAAAAAGTATATGGCAGTTACCTTCTCCGGCAAAAATTTTCCGACAGTTCAAATCATCGATACAAATACTCTAAAAGTCTTCAAAACTTATCACTTCCCAGGTAAAGTTTTGCATATTAGATGGTCAAGTGAAGATCCGGCTCTATATATATCTGTAAACGGAGCCAACCAAGTAAGTGTAATAGATACAAAAACTTGGAAACTAGCAAGAGAGATATACCAAGTCAAAAAGCCATCCGGTATCTTTATCTACAAATATTAGATGAGCAGAAAAATCCGCATTTTTATCAACGGCTTTGGTCGGATAGGGCGTAGTGCCGCCCGTATCATTTTATCTCGCGAAGATATGCAGATAGTAGGCATCAATGATCTGTATAGCTTTGAGCAGATGGGGTATCTGCTCAAGTATGATTCAGTTTATGGAGTGATGGAGCAAAATATCAGCACCGATGATGACAGGCTTTTAGTGGATGGTGATGTCATAAGATTATTTAACAGTGCAGATGCAGCCCAGATACCGATAAAAGAGCTTGATATCGATGTTGTGCTGCAGTGTAGTGGCATATTTCTTGATAAAAAGTCCAATCAAGTCTGGATAGACAAAGGTGCAAGAAGCGTAGTAGTCTCTACACCGCCGACAGATGATATGCCCGTATATCTATATGGCACCAATCACAAAGAGTATCAAGGCGAACCCATCATATCCAACTCTAGCTGCTCAGTCAATGCAATAGTGCCGATACTAAAAATTGCAGATAAGCATTGGGCTCTTAAGGGGGCACAGATGCATATGTTTCATAGCTACACCGCATACCAAAGACTACTAGATTCAAAACACTACTCAAAAGATATCCGAAGATCAAGAGCTGCAGCAGTCAATATCATTCCCCTAGATAGCACAGCAGCCAAAGCAAGTGCATATTTCTTCCCGCACCTTAGAGAAAATTTCTATGCCAAAAGCATCAGAATACCCGTAAATGCCACCACAATGTATGATCTTTTGATCAAAGTGGACAAACCTGTCGATACCAAAATAGCAAAAGAGACTCTCAAGCAAGAGGCAGATGCATCATACGATCACATACTATCTGCCACCACAGAGCCAAAAGTCTCCAGCGACTACATAGCCGATCCACACAGTGCCACCATAGACCTACCTCTTGTAGATGTCGCAGGAGAGAATCTAATCAGAGTATCGGCATGGCAAGACAATGAGTATGGATATGCTTGCAGATTGGTAGATATGGCAGGGGT
>CAZVPN010000027.1:0-14597 GCA_964628135.1 uncultured Campylobacterales bacterium | reverse complement strand
GACGCGGGAATAGCTCAGTTGGCTAGAGCGTCAGCCTTCCAAGCTGAGGGTCGCGGGTTCGAGTCCCGTTTCCCGCTCCATAAACTGGGAGCTGTGTGAAATAACTCTTATTGATACTTCACAATTATAGCTTTCATAGAATCTGTATTAATATTTTACTGAAAATAACACGAATCATGCCTATGTGGCTCAGGGGTAGAGCACTTCCTTGGTAAGGAAGAGGTCGCGGGTTCAAGTCCCGCCATAGGCTCCAGGCTGCACTGTATGGACAGGAGTTTTATATCACTGGTATGATAGTCCTGTCCATATGAGGGCATGGGGTTGAAGATCTCAAGAGGAGACCTTCTAAGAGTATTCTGATATAATATCAGCCGCAAATAAACAAGCTAGGAGAATAAAATGGCTAAAGAAAAATTTGAGCGAACCAAACCGCATGTCAACGTAGGAACTATCGGTCACGTTGACCACGGTAAAACAACATTGACTGCTGCAATTACAGCTGTACTTGCTACAAAAAATGATTCTGCATTTATGGATTATGATGCAATTGACAATGCACCTGAAGAGAGAGAAAGAGGTATTACAATTGCTACTTCTCACGTAGAGTATGAGACTGACAATCGTCACTATGCTCATGTTGACTGTCCAGGTCACGCCGACTATGTCAAAAACATGATT
Source organism: uncultured Campylobacterales bacterium (assembly GCA_964628135.1). Classification (GTDB taxonomy): domain Bacteria; phylum Campylobacterota; class Campylobacteria; order Campylobacterales; family Sulfurovaceae; genus JAAXPZ01. The sequence goes on along the minus strand of CAZVPN010000027.1, from coordinate 13,919 downwards.
ACAGGTGCTGCACAGATGGATGGTGCGATACTAGTTATCGCTGCTACAGATGGACCAATGGCACAAACTCGTGAGCATATCCTTCTTTCTCGCCAAGTTGGTGTTCCATATATCGTAGTATTCCTCAACAAAGAGGATCAACTTGATGATGAGGATAAAGAGGAGATGCTAGAGCTAGTAGAGATGGAAGTTAGAGAGCTTCTTAGTGAATATGACTTCCCTGGTGATGACACTCCAATCGTAGCCGGTTCTGCATTCCAAGCTCTTGAAGAGGCTAAAAAAGGTCAACTCGGCGAGTGGTCTGAGAAAATCATCAAGCTTATGGATGAAGTTGATGCTTATATTCCTGAGCCACAAAGAGATATTGATCAAGATTTCTTGATGCCGATTGAAGATATCTTCTCAATCCAAGGTCGTGGAACAGTTGTAACAGGTAAAATCGACAGAGGTCAAGTATGTGTAGGTGACGAGGTAGAGATCGTAGGTATCAAAGATACTCAAAAAACTACAGTTACCGGTGTTGAGATGTTCCGTAAAGAGATGGATTGTGGACAAGCTGGTGACAACTGTGGTGTTCTTATCCGTGGTATCGAGAAAGAGGCTGTTCAAAGAGGTATGGTTCTTTGTAAACCAGGCTCAATCACTCCTCATACCAAATTTGAGGGTGAAGTGTATATCCTTACTAAAGAGGAAGGTGGTAGACACACTCCATTCTTCAACAACTATAGACCTCAGTTCTATGTTAGAACTACAGATGTTACCGGTTCAGTTACACTTCCAGAAGGTACAGAAATGGTAATGCCAGGTGACAATGTCAAGATCACTGTTGAGCTTATTGCACCAATCGCTCTCGAAGAGGGAACAAGATTTGCTATCCGTGAGGGTGGTAGAACTGTTGGTGCAGGTGTTGTATCTAAGGTAATTGAATAAGATACTGCCTGAGAACGATGGTAACCACAAGGACTACCCCTACCTTGTAGGGGACCTTGAAATATAGGAGATGTTATGAGAGAAACAATTCACTTGGGCTGTGAAAAGTGCAATAGACGCAACTATCACACAACCAAAAATAAAAAAAATACGACTGAAAAGCTTGTATTGAAAAAATATTGCAAATGGTGCAGAGAGCATACAGAGCACAAAGAGATGAAGCTCTAAGCTTCTGATCTTGACAAGAAGGCCAATAGCTCAGCTGGTAGAGCACTGGTCTCCAAAACCAGGTGCCGGGGGTTCGAATCCCTCTTGGCCTGCCATAAAAGGTAAATAAATGGGAAAATTAACAAAGCTTTTAAGAAATGCCAAAACCGAATTGGACAAGGTAATCTTTCCGACAAAGATTCAGGTAAGACAAGCATTTGTAGCTGTATTGTTGGTTGTGACAGTTATATCTATATTTTTAGCACTGGTTGATATGTTGATGTCGACTATAGTGTCATCAACAATATAAAGGACGATGCAAATGGCTTATCAATGGTATGCAATACAGACATATTCCGGTAGCGAAAAAGCAGTCAAAGCCGGAATAGAGCAACTGGCTAAAGATTATGGTCTTGAAGAGAAGATTGATCAGGTTGTTGTTCCTACCGAAGAGGTTATTGAGGTAAAAAACGGTGAAAAGAAGATTACTGAGAGAACACTCTATTCTGGGTATGTATTTGCCTCTATAGATTTGGATACAGATCTTTGGCACAAGATACAGAGTTTGCCGCGTGTATCAAGGTTTATTGGTGAACAGAAGAGCCCTACGGCATTGAGTGAAGCAGATATCAAAGTTATTTTGGAAAAGATGGAGCAGCAAAATGCTCCTCGTCCAAAAGTTGATTTTGAGACAGGTGAAATGGTACGCATAGTTGATGGACCATTTGCCAACTTCACGGGGATGGTTGAGGAGTATGATCTTGATCACGGCAAACTCAAACTGAATGTATCTATTTTCGGAAGAAATACACCTGTTGAAATACTCTACACACAAGTGGAGAAAATAGTATAGTCTTTGGTCAGGACTTAAAACAGTGACCCAATCTACAAAGTAAGGAAGTAACAAATGGCAAAAGAAATTGCTGAAAAATTTAAGATGATTATAGCAGCCGGCCAAGCAAACCCATCACCTCCAGTAGGTCCTGCACTTGGACAAAGAGGTGTCAATATAATGGAATTTTGTAAGGCTTTTAATGAAAACTCCAAAGATATGATGGGATTTAGAGTTCCTGTTGTTGTCACTGTCTACAAAGACAAGAGTTTCAGTATGGATCTTAAGCAGCCACCGGCAAGTGATCTTATTATGAAAGAGGCAGGTATCAAAAAGGGTACTGACAATCCATTGTTGAATAAGGTTGCAACAATTACAAAAGAGCAGCTTTACAAAATAGTGGATAAGAAAATAGGCGACCTAAATACTGACGACAGAGATATAGCTGCAAAGATAATTGCAGGTTCATGCAGAAGTATGGGTGTAGAAATAGCTGAATAGATCTTTTTACCACTATTAGATTTAAAAGAAAGTGGGAGCAAAATAAGCGGAGAAAACAATGGCAAAAAAAATTAGTAAACGAACACAAGCACTTTTAGAAAAAGTTGATAAAAATAAAATATACAATATTGATGAAGCAATAGAGACGGTCAAAGGTCTCAAATCGGCAAAGTTTGATGAGACTTTTGAGATAGCATTGCAACTAAATGTTGATCCAAGACATGCTGATCAAATGGTTAGAGGTTCAGTTGTGATGCCTAACGGAACGGGCAAAAAAGTAACAGTGGCAGTATTTGCCAAAGGCGACAAGATAGATGAAGCCAAAGCTGCCGGCGCAGACCTTGTAGATGCCGATGAGCTTATAGAGCAGATACAAAAAGGTGAAATTAATTTTGATACTGTAATTGCAACACCTGATATGATGGGCATTTTGGGTAAAGTAGCCAGAGTTTTGGGACCAAAGGGCTTGATGCCAAATCCCAAAACAGGAACTGTAACAATGGATGTAGCTACAGCAGTAAAAAATGCTAAAAGTGGCCAGGTTAACTTTCGTGTAGATAAAAAAGGAAATATTCATGCCGGTATCGGCAAGGTTAGCTTTGATACAGATAAGCTCAAAGAGAACTTTATGGCATTTGTTGAGAAGATAAATAAAGCAAAACCAGCAAGTGCAAAGGGCAGATATATTAAAAGCGCATCTCTTTCATTGACCATGAGTCCTGCCGTCAAGCTTGATACGACGGAATTGATGGAGATCAAATAGCAAAAAACATAGATCACTCCGCAAAAAGGGGGATCTATTTGAAATCGGTCTCAATAGTGTACTCATTGGAGTACAGTGTTGAGGGCAACATAGTTTGTCACTCTAATCTTAGGCTGAAGATAGTAGGGGCGTAGGCTTAATATATATATTGGAAACAATATATAGAGCATGGATAATCATGCACCCTGCTTGAAGGTCGGAAGGAGATAAAAATGACAAGAGCAGAAAAAGAACAACTCGTTGAACAGATGAGTGGAGAATTTAAGGAAGCTGCTGCAATTATAGTCTGTGACTATAAGGGTATGACTGTTGCTGATCTTGAAAGCGTTAGAAAGCACGCCAAAGAAGAGAACAACAAAGTCATGGTAGTCAAAAATACACTCGCATCTATAGCGCTTAAAAATGCCGGATGTGATGATTTGGCACTTTCTGATACAAATCTTATGATTTGGGGCGATACTCAAGTGACTCCTTGTAAGATCGCCGACAAAGCAGCTACAAGCTTTAAGGGCAAATTCTCTATCAAATCTGGTTTGTTGGATGGTAAAGTTACAGATCTTGAAACAATCAATGCTATGGCTAAGTTGCCGTCAAGAGATGAGCTTATCGGTATGTTGCTTAATGTCTGGAATGCACCGATACAGAATTTCACTATCGGATTGAAAGCATTGGCAGACAAAAAAGAAGAAGCATAATGGGCGAGATCAGTAATCATTGATCTTCAAATGTAATAATTATAAAAAAGGATTTAAAAATGGCAATTTCTAAAGAAGATGTTCTTGAATTTATTTCTAATCTTTCAGTTTTGGAGCTTTCCGAGCTTGTTAAAGAGTTTGAAGAAAAATTTGGCGTGACTGCACAGGCTACAGTAGTAGCAGCAGGCGGTGCTGCAGCAGGTGCTGAAGCAGCAGAAGAGAAGACGGAGTTTGATGTTGTACTTACAGATGCAGGTGCTAAAAAGATCAATGCAATTAAAGTTGTAAGAGCAATAACAGGACTTGGGCTTAAAGAGGCAAAAGCTGCCGTAGAAGAGGCTCCGACAGTTCTAAAAGAGGGTGTTTCTAAAGATGAAGCAGAGGATATCAAAAAGCAGCTTGAAGAGGCTGGAGCTTCTTGCGAGCTTAAATAATAATATATTAGTGAGTGAGGCAAATAGCCTCAGCTCTCTAATGCTACATAATCGGACATAGTGACAAACTATTCAGAGACATTTCATAACCTCTTGCTATAGCTTGTTTGTATGCCCATATTGTATATGGCACAGATACGGCGGAAATTTTTCCAATATACAACATAATCTTATAAACCAAAAAAAAGGTTGCACAATGTTAAATTCATTACATTCAGGAAACAGACTGCGCGTTGATTTTTCTAAAACTCCAAGAGAGATAGAGATTCCAAACCTACTTCAGCTTCACCAAAAAAGTTATGAAAACTTTTTATCTATAAACAATAAAGATAAATCAAACAGCATCATTGAAAAAGTTTTTAAATCATCATTTCCTATACATGATCAGCAAAATAGAATAACACTTGACTATAAGGGATTGGATATAGTCAAGCCGAAATATACAGTCAGAGAGTGTATAGAGAGAGGTCTGACATACTCCGTGTCACTCAAACTAAATATTGCTTTGACTATTTGGAATCGTGATGAAAAAACTGGCGAGAAACTTGATCCCAAAGAGATCAAAGAGCAGAGTATCTATGTTCGTGATATTCCTTTGATGACCGATAGAACCTCATTTATCGTAAATGGAGTAGAGAGAGTTATAGTAAATCAGTTACACAGATCGCCAGGTGTTATATTTAAAGAGGCTGAAGGAACAACGGCCGCAAACAAGCTTATATATTCTGCACAAATTATCCCGGATCGTGGAAGCTGGCTCTACTTTGAGTATGATGCAAAAGATATACTCTATGCTAGAATAAACAAAAGAAGAAAGATTCCGGTTACAATCCTTTTTAGAGCTTTGGATTATAGCAAAGAGGATATTATCAAGCTCTTCTACCCGACAAAAGAGATATCTATCAAGGATAATAGATTCTTGGTCAAGTTTGACATAAATGATGTTTTGGGTAGAGCGGACAGAGACATAAAAGATGCAGACGGCAATGTGATTGTGGCAGCCGGGAAGAGACTCACAAGGAAGAAAGCACAGAAACTTGTAGATGAAGGCCTTGAGTGGGTAGAGTATCCGCTTGAAACATTAGTCGAGAGGCATTTGGCAAAACCTGTTATTGATATGGAAAGCGGAGAGGTGCTGTATGATGTTGTTACGCAGCTTGACGAAAACAAACTCAAAAAGATTATTGAGAGTGGCATAGAGACGATAGTTATAGCTAATGATTTGGCGGAAGAGAGTGATTCTTCTATCATCAATGCATTTGCCGCCGATAGTGAGAGCTTGAGACTTCTTAAGAGAACAGAGGGGATAGAGGATGAAAACCTGCTATCTGCTATCCGTATCTATAAAGCGATGAGACCGGGTGAGCCTGTTACTCCGGAAGCTGCCAAAAAATTCCTCAAAGAGTTATTTTTTGATCCTGAAAGGTATGATCTTACTGGGGTAGGTCGTATGAAGATGAATCATAAACTTGATCAGGATATACCTGATTATGTAGGTGTTCTGACATCCGAAGATATTATCAATACGGTAAAATATCTTATCAAGGTCAAAAATGGTCAAGGTCATATAGATGACAGAGATCACCTTGGAAATCGTCGTATTCGTGCAATTGGTGAACTTCTCGGCAATGAGCTTCATAAAGGCTTGATGAAAATGCAAAAGGCGATCAAAGACAAAATGCCTACAATATCGGGAAGTCTTGATGAATTGATGCCGCATGATTTGATCAATTCAAAAATGATTACCAACACGGTGCTTGAGTTTTTCTCAAGTGGACAATTAAGTCAATTTATGGATCAGACCAATCCTCTTTCTGAAGTGACGCACAAAAGAAGACTCTCTGCATTGGGAGAGGGTGGTCTTGTCAAAGAGAGAGCAGGATTTGAGGTGCGTGATGTACACCCTACACACTATGGACGAATATGTCCGATAGAGACTCCGGAAGGTCAAAACATCGGTCTGATAAACACACTCGCCACTTATGCAAAAGTAAACGATCTGGGCTTTATAGAGGCTCCATACAAAGTGGTAAAAGATAGACAAGTTACTGATGAAATAGTCTATATTACCGCTACGCAGGAAGAGGGCAAAATCATAGCACCTGCATCTACAAAGGTGGATGAGAACGGCTATATCGTTGATGAGCTTATCGAGACACGACACAATGGAAATATTGGTTTGAACGAGTCATCAAAGGTTGACTTAATTGATATATCTCCATTGATGATATCCGGTGCTACTGCTGCACTGATTCCATTTCTTGAGCATGATGATGCAAACCGTGCCCTGATGGGATCAAACATGCAGAGACAAGCTGTTCCGCTTCTTAGAAGGGAAGCACCTATGGTAGGTACAGGCATGGAAGCAATAGTAAGTAGAGACGCATGGGAGTCTGTCAAAGCCAAAAGAGCAGGAAGAGTCGAGAAAATAGATTCAAAGAATATATATATAATGGGTGAAGATGAAGATGGTGTATATATAGATCATTATCCTTTAGAGAAAAACATGAGGACAAACCAAAACACCACATTTACACAAATGCCAATCGTTAAGCTTGGTGACAATATAGAGGCAAACCAGGTGATTGCCGACGGACCAAATATGGATCAAGGTGAGCTTGCTCTTGGTAAAAATGCTCTTGTAGCCTTTATGCCTTGGAATGGATATAACTATGAGGATGCAATTATCGTATCTGAAAAAATCATCAAAGAGGATACCTTTACCTCTGTTCATATCTATGAAAAAGAGATTGAAGCCAGAGAGTTGAAGCATGGCACAGAAGAGATCACGAGAGATATACTAAATGTCAGAGAAGAGGATCTGCTTCATTTAGATGAGAGTGGTATTGTCGAAATAGGAACATATGTTAAGCCGGGCATGATACTTGTAGGAAAAGTATCTCCAAAAGGGGAGATCAAGCCAACACCGGAAGAGAGACTTTTGCGTGCAATATTTGGTGAAAAGGCCGGTCATGTTGTAAATAAATCTCTATATTGCCCTGCCTCTATGGAGGGTGTCGTTGTGGATATCAAAATATTCACTAAAAAGGGTTATAAAAGAGATGCAAGATCTCTAAAGGCATACGAAGAGGAGAAAGCAAGGCTTGACAGAGAGCATCATGATCAGCTTTTGATGATAGATAGAGAGGAGATGCTGCGAATCGCCGCCTATCTATCGGAGCAGAAATTTGAAAAAGATGTTACCGTAGCAGGCAAAGAGTATAAAGCCGGAGAGAGCTTGAGTGCAGAAGAGATAAAGGGTATCAACCGCTTTGCACTTAAGAGTGTTGTACAGGCATATTCAGATGAGGTACAAAAAGAGTATGAAGCTACAAAAAATTACTTTTTGAAGCAGAAAAAGAGACTCAAAACAGAGCATGAAGAGAAACTGGTTGTGCTGGATAAAGATGATATTTTGCCAAGCGGGATTACCAAGCTCGTCAAAATATATATAGCTACCAAGCGAAAGCTGAAAGTCGGAGACAAGATGGCAGGTCGACATGGTAACAAAGGTATTGTATCCAATATAGTTCCGGAGATCGATATGCCGTATATGGAAGATGGAACACCTGTGGATATTATTCTAAATCCACTTGGTGTGCCTTCACGTATGAATATTGGTCAGATTCTCGAAGTTCATCTTGGACTGATAGGGAAGAAACTTGGCAATCAACTCCAAGACATTTTTGAAAGCAAACAAAAGGATTTTGTAGCACAACTTAGATCAAAAATGATGGAGATAGCTAATGTTGCCAAGCTGATGAAAGCCAAAAACGAGCTTGAGAGTATTGATGATGAGAAGCTTCTGGAATATGCTAGAGACTGGAGCAAGGGCGTTAAATTTGCTGCAGGTGTATTTGAATCTCCAAATGATGAGGAGTTTGCAAAACTGTTTGAATTGGCAAAAATTGATAATGATGGAAAAACTGTTCTGTATGATGGAAAAACCGGTGAGAAGATGACCGAGAGAGTCAATGTAGGATATATGTATATGCTCAAACTTCACCACTTGGTAGATGAGAAGGTTCACGCCAGATCCACCGGACCATACTCATTGGTTACTCAACAGCCAGTTGGCGGTAAAGCGCTATTTGGAGGTCAAAGATTTGGAGAGATGGAGGTATGGGCACTTGAGGCATATGGTGCAGCGCATACTCTAAAAGAGATGTTAACGATAAAATCAGATGATGTTGAGGGTAGAGCGAGAGCATACAGAGCACTTACCAAAGGTGAGAGTGTGCCGGCATCCGGTATTCCGGAGACAATGTTTGTCTTGACAAAAGAGTTGCAAGCACTTGGGCTTGATGCAGAATTGTATACAAAAAAAGAAGAGGGAGCAGAGGATGAGTAAGCTGTTAGAAAATTTAGTTCCGATAGATATAAATAGCGAAGAGAAGCCAAAAGATATTGAAGCATTGCAGCTGAGAATTGCAAGCCCTGAGAAGATATTATCATGGAGTTACGGCGAGGTAAAAAAGCCTGAGACTATCAACTATAGGACTCTAAAGCCTGAAAGAGATGGACTTTTTTGTGCCAAAATCTTTGGTCCTATCAATGATTATGAGTGTCTTTGCGGCAAATACAAGAAGATGCGCTACAAAGGCGTAGTGTGTGAAAAGTGTGGTGTTGAAGTAACAAGTAAAAAGGTCAGACGAAGCAGAATGGGTCATATAGATCTGGTTACACCCGTGGCACATATCTGGTTTGTAAGCTCTTTGCCATCTCGAATCGGAATTATGCTTGGTGTCAAGATGAAAGACCTTGAGCGTGTATTGTATTATGAGGCATATATCGTCAAAAATCCAGGTGAGGCTACATATGACAGTGAAGGCAAAAACCCTGTCCAAAAAAATGATGTTCTGAATGAAGAGCAGTATCAGATGATTTCGCAAAGATTTGCCGATACAGGGTTTGAGGCCGAGATGGGAGGTCAGGTAGTCAAAGATCTTCTTAGCGAACTTGATCTTGTTGATATGCTGCAGGGACTTAAAGAGGAAATGGCTGCAACCAAATCCGAAGCAAAAAGAAAAACGATTATCAAAAGACTGAAAGTGATTGAATCATTCTTGCATTCAGGAAACAAGCCAGAGTGGATGATGCTAGATTATCTACCGGTACTGCCACCTGATCTCAGGCCTCTTGTTAGTCTTGATGGTGGTAAGTTTGCCGTATCAGATGTGAATGATTTATATCGAAGAGTCATCAACAGAAATCAGCGCCTTAAGAGACTAGTAGAGCTTGATGCGCCTGAAATTATTGTAAGAAATGAAAAAAGGATGCTTCAAGAGGCCGTTGATGCCCTATTTGACAATGGAAGAAGAAGCAACTCGGTAAAAGGTGCCAACAAAAGACCATTGAAATCACTTTCTGAGACAATAAAAGGCAAGCAGGGAAGATTTAGACAAAACCTTCTTGGTAAAAGAGTTGACTTCTCCGGTCGTTCTGTTATTGTCGTTGGACCAAGTCTAAAGATGGATGAGTGTGGTTTGCCAAAAAAGATGGCTCTTGAATTATTCAAGCCACACTTGATGGCAAAGCTTGAAGAGAAGGGTTACGCAACAACTCTCAAGCAAGCCAAAACAATGATAGAGAAGCAGACAAATGAAGTATGGGAATGTCTCGAAGAGGTAGTTGATAGTTATCCAGTGCTGCTTAACCGTGCGCCTACACTGCACAAGCTTTCTATCCAGGCATTTCACCCTAAACTAATAGATGGTAAAGCTATTCAACTCCATCCTTTAGTATGTGCTGCATTTAATGCTGACTTTGACGGTGACCAAATGGCCGTGCATGTACCATTATCTGATGAAGCAATTGCAGAGGCAAAGATATTGATGCTCAGCTCTATGAACATTCTATTGCCTGCTTCCGGTAAGGCCATTGCAGTTCCATCACAAGATATGATTTTAGGGCTTTATTATCTCTCATTGGAAAAAAGCGATGTAGCAGGACAACATAAGCTCTTTGCCAATGTGGATGAAGTTTTCATCGCTTTTGAACAACAGACTCTTGATTTGAATGCAAGAATCAGAACGGTTGTTAATAATCAAATTATTACTACTACAGCAGGACGACTGATTCTAAAATCAATTATGCCGGATTACGTACCTGAGAAGATGTGGAATAAAATTCTAAAGAAAAAAGATATAGCTACATTGGTTGATTATGTTTATAAGCATAGTGGTATATCCGGTACGGCAGAATTTCTTGATAATCTAAAAAACATGGGTTTTGAGTATGCGACTAAGACCGGAGTATCTATATCTATTGACGATATAAAAATACCTAAAGAGAAGGAGAAGATTGTATCCGAATCCAAAAAGAGTGTAGTCGAGATTCAGAAACAGTTTGGCGCGGGATTATTGACAGATCAGGAGAGATACAACAAGATTATCGATATATGGACAGATGCAAACAACAGTATTGCTTCGGCGCTAATGTCTCTAATCCAAAAAGATAAAGAGGGCTTTAACTCAGTCTATATGATGGCAGATTCAGGTGCGAGAGGTTCAGCGGCTCAAATCAGACAGCTTTCGGGAATGCGTGGATTGATGGCAAAATCTGACGGATCTATCATCGAAACACCAATTACATCTAATTTCCGTGAGGGGCTGAATGTGCTTGAGTACTTCATTTCAACCCACGGTGCGAGAAAAGGTTTGGCGGATACCGCTCTAAAAACAGCAAATGCCGGATATTTGACAAGAAAGCTTATTGATGTTGCCCAAAATGTCAAAGTCAGTATGGATGATTGCGGTACTCATGAGGGTGTTGAAGTCTCAGATATTATTGTGGGTAATGAACTCATTGAGCCGCTTGCCGATCGTGTGTATGGTCGTGTTATAGCAGAAGATGTGATCGATCCTATTACCAATGAAGTTCTTTTGAGCGAAGGTACCCTTGTTGAAGAAGAAGAAGCGCAAATTATCCGTGATGCAGGAGTAAGATCAATCATCATGAGAGCTCCCGCAAGCTGTAAAGCAAAAACAGGCATATGCGCTAAATGCTATGGTCTGAATATGGCGGAGAACAGGCTCGTCAAAAAAGGAGAAGCGGTAGGTGTTATAGCAGCCCAATCAATTGGTGAACCGGGAACCCAACTTACCCTTAGGACATTCCATACGGGCGGTACAGCAACAGCGGGCAAGGAGGAGAGACAGGTAATAGCAACCAAAGAGGGATTTGTAAGATATTACAATCTAACGGTCCACAAGAATAGAGAGGGCAAATTAATTGTAGCAAACAGAAGAAATGCAGGAATCTTGCTTGTTGAGCCTAAAATCAAGGCTGCAGAGGATGGAAAGTTCTCTGTCTCGATAACACATGATGAAATTATTGTCTCTGTTACAGGCAAAAGCAAAGAAGAGTATAAGTATATACTTAGAAAATCTGATGTGGCAAAATCTAATGAACTCGCAGGAGTTGCAGGGAAAATAGAGGGTAAACTATATTTGCCTCTTAAAGATGGTGCTAAAGTTTCAGAAGGCGATTCTATTGTAGAGGTCATAAGAGAGGGCTGGAGTGTTCCGGCGCATATTCCTTTTGCATCTGAGCTCAAAGTTGAAGATGGTGCGCCTATTGCGCAAAAAGTTATTGTTAACGCCAAAGGAACCGTAAAATTCTTTATTCTAAAAGGGGATTACCTGGAGCCTTATGATGACATTAAGAAAGGCTACAAAGTAGAAGAGAAGGGGATCTTCGCCGTCGTGGTAGATGATAGCAATAGAGAAGCTGCTAGGCATTATATTTCCAGAGGGTCGATTTTAAATGTAAGCAATAATGATTCTGTAGAGCGTGGTGATACGATATCGGCTCCCGAAAAAACAGTACAGATAACAATAGCGGAGTGGGACCCTTATTCTGAGCCTATAATTGCAGAAGAGGAGGGCGTTGTATCTTTTGAAGATGTTATTCCTGGTGTTACTGCCTCGGAGCAGTTTGATGAATTGACGGGTGATACGAGATTGGAGCTCAATGAGCATATCCCAACATCATACAAGCCGGCAATACTGCTGGCTACCAAAGGTGGAGAAGTAATCAGATATCAGCTTGACCCAAAAAGTATCCTCCATGTTCAGGATGGCGCCTCAGTAAGTATGGCTGATGTTCTTGCAAAAAAACCAAAAGCTGCGATTACATCCAAGGATATTACAGGTGGTCTTCCGAGAGTCTCTGAGCTTTTTGAGGCAAGAAGACCAAAAGATATAGCTCTTATTGCCAAGATAGACGGAACAGTTTCGTTTGGTAAGCCTCTAAGAGGGAAAGAGCGCATCATAATCACTCCAGATAATGGAGAGCCAACTGAACAGTTTGTTGATAAAGGCAAAATGATTTTGGTTCATCCTGGTGAATATGTTCATGCTGGTGAGCGCTTGACTGACGGAGTAGAATCAAGTCATGACATTCTTGATGCTATGGGCGAGAGAGCACTATATGAGTATATAGTATCTGAAGTTCAGCAGGTTTATCGCAGACAAGGTGTTAATATCTCAGATAAACATATTGAGATCATAGTATCTCAGATGATGAGACAGGTAAGAATTGTAGAGAGCGGCGATACAAAGTTTATAGAAGCTGATCTTGTATCAAAAAGAAAGTTTACTGAAGAGAATGAACGTATCGTCAAACTTGGTGGAGAGCCGGCAATAGCAGAGCCTATACTTGTGGGTATCACTCGTTCGGCAGTTGGAGCTGACAGTATTATCTCTGCGGCTTCATTCCAGGACACTACCAAAGTGCTTACATCGGCATCTATTGCAGGAACTATCGATACATTTGAAAATCTAAAAGAGAATGTAGTTATCGGTAGATTGATCCCGGTCGGTACAGGAATGTACAGTGAAGATGATATTAGAGTTGACACAAAAGAGGAGGCAGAATAGTCAGTTGTTCTGCCCGTGGTATAAATATTATATAGGCTTGAATAAGCCTGTATAAAGCCATTCTGGCTATAATATCCATCCTTTTTTGTTTGTATAGATCATGCAAAGAGACCAAATATAGTCTTTTTGCATGGTGTTATACACCAGATTCAAATCTCTCCATAATGGAGAAAACCATAACAATTTTGAAAGGAAAACAATTTGCCAACTATTAATCAGTTGATTCGCAAAGAGCGAAAAAAGGTGATAAAAAAATCAAAATCACCGGCATTGGAAAGCTGTCCTCAGAGAAGAGGTGTTTGCACAAGAGTCTATACTACAACTCCTAAAAAACCAAACTCGGCATTGAGAAAGGTTGCAAAAGTAAGACTAACTTCTGGCTATGAGGTGATCTCATATATCGGCGGTGAAGGACACAACCTGCAAGAGCACTCAATCGTTTTAGTTAGAGGAGGAAGAGTGAAAGACCTTCCGGGTGTGAAGTATCACATTGTTCGTGGTGCTCTTGATGCATCAGGTGTTCAGGGTAGAACTGTTGCTAGATCTAAATATGGAACAAAAAGACCAAAGAAATAGATAAGAGTTTTAGATTAGTTTAGAGGTCAGGTGTTGTCATCAAACCTTCGTGGACAAGACTTGAGTAAATCATAATTAAGATTGAAGAAGAGGAAATAA
>CAZVPN010000026.1:0-14610 GCA_964628135.1 uncultured Campylobacterales bacterium | reverse complement strand
TTCAAAAAGTATGCTATAATATAGTCATATATAAATCAAGGAGCAACAATGAGTTCCGGAACTATTATTCTGTTGATAATTATAGCGGTGGTTGCATATCTTATAGCGATATACAATAAATTTGTATCTCTAAGGGCAGGGATTGATGCGGCTTGGAGTGATATCGATGTGCAGCTCAAGAGACGATTCAATCTCATACCTGCACTTGTAGATACCGTCAAAGGATATAAAGATTATGAAGGAGAGACTCTCAAAAAGGTGATAGAGGCTAGACAAGCCGGAGTCAATGCATCTACGGTCAAAGAGAAAGAGGAGGCTGCCAATATGCTCACCGGAGCCCTTGGAAAGCTCTTTGCTTTGGCTGAAGCGTATCCTGACCTCAAAGCAAATACAACCTTTATCAATCTTCAGATGGAGCTTAGTAATATCGAAGGTGCTATTCAAAATGCTCGCAGATACTACAATGCTATAGTCAGGGACTACAATGCCAAGATAGATTCATTTCCTGATCTCTATATAGCGCGCAAGTATGGCTTTACTCCGAGAGACTATTTTGAACTGGATGAAAATGAGGCAGCGATGGCAAGAAAAATGCCAAAAATTGACCTTTAAAATAGTTAGAAATGAAAAGGGCTATACTCACAATCCTGCTTTTTGTTAGCACCGTTTTGCAGGCAGAGCGAATAAGCAATTTTAATGAAATTGTCACCATACTGCCCAGTGGCGAGCTTGAGATCAGCAAAAAAATTGCATACAACTTTGAAAGAAGCTATCGTCACGGCATCATTCATGATATTCCGACAAAGATAAAATATCAAGGTGTAACCAAAGATATAGGCTTGAGTAATTTCACTGTATCTATGGACAATCATCAGGTACAGTGGCACAAAAGCAGTGTCAAATCAGCCAAAGCCGGCAGAGTAGTTCGTTTAAAGATCGGCTCTGCAGATCAACAAATAAGTGGCATACATACCTATACAATCAGCTACCATATAGCGCTTGGAGTGTTGCCGTCATCATCACACTCAGATATGGATGCGGTAAGATTGAATGTTTTGGGCACGGGATGGAGTGTGCCGATAGATCACTTTAGGGCATCTATCCACATACCCGAGTCGTTGCAACAGATCAAACCAAGTGTCTCGATATTTAGTGGAGTCTATGGGAGTACTCAATCTAAAGCTGCTTTCTCTTGGCAGGATAGTGCAAGTTTATTAATTTCTCAAGATCACATTAAGCCATACCACGGTATCACTGCAGAGATAAGTTTTCCTCAAAGCTTGCTCTCTCAAAGTGGAAGATCAAATATAGCTCCAAGCACTTGGCAGTGGTTACTTGATCATTGGCATTGGGCAGGTTTGCTTGGCGGTTTGCTCTTTTTGTATCGCAAACTGCAACAACAGAGCAGTTTTATAGATCGTAGATCTATTGCTGTGCAGTATGATCCGCCGAAAGGGCTCAGCCTGCTCCAGTCGGGTCTGCTTTTGGACAAAAGTGCCGATACCAAAGATTTTGCAGCAGCCATAGTAGAGCTTGCCCAAATGGGATATCTCAAGATAGATCAAAGTCCAGACACAATCATACTTACGCGCACCGACAAGCCTGTAAAAAACCTCACCAGAGATCAAATATCACTACTGGAAGATGCACTCTTCAGAGGTGACAGAAAGCACTATACTATCGATTCATATTCAGAAAGCAAAGCATTGACATTGAGAGAGAAATTTAAAAAAATAAACAAACACCTCTATGACTGGTCGGTTGCAGATGGCTATATGAGTGAAAATCCTAGACGAACCAAAAAGGAGCTTGCCATATCTCTTGCTTTGCTTATATTGCCTATGGTGCTACTAACACTCTATACGATCAGCCAAAATATGGATCCTCAAATTTTACCACTACTGCTTTTCAGTTTTATTTTTATAGCATCTGGAATTGGGGTTATGTTTCAAAAGGGTGTATTTACGAAGCTGTTTGGAATAGTGTTTGCAGCCATGGGGGGAGGAATACCGTTGATGCAAATATTTATGGATAAAAATATAAGTGTCTCTGAACTTTTAATGGGACCGCTTGGGATGATTTTGGTGCTTCTGTTTGGTGCTATATATGTCTATTCTCACGCCGGGAAGTTCACTCCCAAAGGGGCTAGGATGCAAACATACTTGATGGGATTGAAGCAATTTATAGAGCGAGTCAAGGTTGACGAGATCAAACGCAGGCTCAAAGACGATCCACAATATTTGGATAGATTGCTGCCTTATGCTATGCTGTTTGGATTGAGCAAGCACTGGATTAAGCTATATGATACACTCAATGTCTCCACTCCTATCTGGTATGCAGGCGATATCCACTCCATATCTACATTTGGCAATGACATACAAACAGCCACCTCCAGTCCATCATCAAGCACAAGCTTTGGTGGTGGCGGATTCTCGGGAGGCGGAGGTTTCTCGGGAGGCGGAGTCGGTGGCGGTGGCGGTGGATCCTGGTAGCTGATTTTTCAATGTTTTAGAAAATTTAGAGGATCAAAATATATCTATTGAGCAAACAAGAAAGGAATTAAATGAATATACAAATAATAAAACACCCATTAATAGAGCACAAGTTAGCTTCTTTGCGTAATGAAAGGTGTCATATGCCCAATTTTCGCAAACTATTAAATGAGATTGGATTGCTTATGACTTTTGAGGTGACTAAAGAGCTTGAAACTGTAGATATAATGATAGAGACGCCTGTTGCCAATGCGAAGGGTAAAAAGCTTAAAAAAGATCCCGTGCTCGTGACGATACTTCGTGCAGGTATTGGTATGCTTGAACCATTTATGCAGCTTCTGCCAAACAGTCGTGTAGGTTTTTTGGGAATGAGCCGTGACGAAGAGACCCTTGAGCCACACAGTTACTACAGCAAAATACCATCTCAAGCACTTGATAGTCCAGTGCTTTTAATAGATCCAATGCTTGCAACTGGAGGATCTGCTCTCAGCGCCATAGATTTTCTCAAAAGCAAAGGGGTCAAAGATATATCGTTTGTCTGCCTTGTAGCTGCCCCCGAGGGAGTAAAAGTGCTCAACGAGAAGCATCCTGACATCAAAATATATACGGCTGCTCTAGATGAGAAGCTCAATGAAAAAGGCTATATCGTTCCGGGTCTGGGCGATGCGGGTGATAGAATATTTGGAACCGGAGATGATGGAGATCTATGAGAAGAGAGACCATAGCTGCAGACAAAAAAAGCAAAGAGCTAAAATGTTTTGAAGCAAGTATAATCGCAGGCAGTGCAAAAGGCAAAAAGATACTGATACCAAATATATCGACTACAAGAAGTTCCAAAGGTATTCTCAGAGAATCTCTGTTTAATACTCTTCAGTTTGATATCATCGATAAAAACTTTGTAGAGGTATTTGCAGGCAGTGGATCTGTTGGACTTGAGGCGCTCAGCAGAGGTGCCAAGAGAGCCTTTTTTATCGAGCAAAACAGAGATGTATTTGATATATTAAAACAAAATATAAAAAGGCTAAACACAGATAATACTACTGCCATTTTGGGTGATAGTTTTGAAGAGCTTGACAATGTTTTAAATACCATATCTAGACTGGATGAAAAAACATACTTCTACTTTGATCCGCCATTTTCCATAAGAGAGGGGATGGATAGCATATATGATAAAACGCTATCCTTGATAGAGTCTATTGACCCATATATATCTGAAATGATAATCATAGAACATATGAGTCAACTCAAACTGCCACAACAGATAGGAGAATTTAAGTTATCAAAAAAGAAAAAATTTGGCAAAAGCTCACTTAGCTATTTTCTTGCATGAGTATCTCTGATATCTCATATGCGGGCATGGGCTTGCCAAAATAGTAACCCTGTGCAAAATCACACCCTATCTGCTCAACCATATCTCTTATCTCTGGCGAGTCTACATGATTTGCACCAACTTCGAGGTTCAAGCCTCTTCCTATTGCAACGATAATAGAAATAAGTCTTTTTTTGTGCTCATTCTCATAAGAATCACTAATAATTGAACTATCTATTTTAATTTTGTCTATTGGCAGAAATTCAAGATATTTCAGATTGGTAAAATCTTTGGCAAAATGCTCCAAACATATCTGTACGCCTATCTTGTCAAGCACATTCAATTCTGCCATAACAGCCTCAAGGCTCTCATCTACACTTGATTCCTGTATATCTATTGTAACGGTTGAGGGCTTAATATCATGCTCTTTTAGTTTATCGCCCAATATGTCCGTAAAGGCTCCGGACCTAAGATCAGGTAATGCCAAATTTACTGTAAAGTTCAAATCTTTATTATATTTGCTCTCCCAGAGCTTTTTTTGCAACAGCACATTATCAAGAAGGTGCGATGTCACCTCATGCATAAGACCATACTCTATCGCCTTTGGTATAAACTCATCAGGATGGAGGAAGCCATATTTTTTATGATTAAGCCTAGTCAATATCTCTACTCCCTCAAGAGTATCTTTCTTC
This sequence comes from uncultured Campylobacterales bacterium, assembly GCA_964628135.1. Classification (GTDB taxonomy): domain Bacteria; phylum Campylobacterota; class Campylobacteria; order Campylobacterales; family Sulfurovaceae; genus JAAXPZ01. The sequence goes on along the minus strand of CAZVPN010000026.1, from coordinate 10,117 downwards.
ATATTATAAACGGGCTGGTAATAGAAAAAGAAATCTTTTTGTTCCAATGCATTCAAAAAATCCTCTTTGGTAAGCTTGCTCACTATATATCCTGTCTGAGGTCTGATATCATATCCGTCCATACTGTAGGCTCTGTCAATATGGTCAATATGCTTCTTCCACAGCTGCCTATAAGACTCATTGACAATTCTGTCAGCAGTCAGGTTTGGATTGTCTATGAAGTATACACTGCGCATAAACTCGCCCTTGACTGCCTCATTGAAAAGCACATTTTGCAAAGCAAAATAAAATTCATTTACTTTATTTCTGACTATATTCTGGTTTTCATATCCAGTCATTAAGATTGCAAAGCCATTTGTATTGAAGCGATATAGGGTATCATTTTTGTCAATCAGTTCAGACAGACTATTTGACATACTCTTAATCAGTTTGTCTGTCTTTTCGGTTCCATGATCGAACTCTAACTTTTCAAAGTTTTTAAAAGCAAATAACGCAAGTGCTGCTACCTTTTGTTCATTTGATGCTTTTATAGCCACAGGAATAAGGTCTGTCATTAGATGATACTTGCTCGGGAGGTTTGTCAACAGATCCTTGCAGGTGCCTATACTTTCGAGCTTTTCTTGCAGTTTCAACTTGTTTTTTATATCCTGCAAAACTACTATTATCCATCTGTCGCTACTCTCTAAACTAAGGTTAAATTTATTTAAATTGATTGAAACAGGCACCTTCAAGGGTCCTGATATTATATCTGCATGAGGAATATTTCTTTTCTCTTTTATTTTGTCATAGAGTGAAGAGACATTATCAGATCCGGGAATTTTTACAGAGATACTTTTTTTTAGAATATCAATCGTCAATCCGTTGCTTTTGATGCCAAGTATTCTTGATGCCTCTTTATTGATATAGATTATCTGGTCATCCGATGACAAAATCAAAATACCCTCTTCATAGGTATCCATTGACTCATTATAGACATTAATGACCTTGTCCAGTTCATCTATTTTTTTTCTATCTTGGTAGGTATCATACAAAACTCTGAGCAGGGTTGCAGTCACAATCCCCGCAGCAACCAAAAAAACATCATAAAGTGAAAAACTGTTAATAAATTGCATTATACCTACTCGCTAAATATGGCGTATTTGATCAAAATAATATATAAAATATATTATCCAAAAAAAGTCAAAAAAATCTCTTTTTTGTCAAAAAAGTCAAATTTTATAACATTTTTTTGACAATCCATTTTGCAAAAGGTATCGATGAAGTAAACGCAGGACTTACGGCATTTAGAATATGCACACTTTTTTCATCCCCCTCTACTATAAAATCCTGCACAAGCTCAAGTGTTCTTTTATCAAGAAGTTGTGCCCTGATACCTGGAGTACTCCAACGATCGTAGCCGCTGTGATCCATGTTTCTCGTAAGTTTTTTTGCCAAATTTAAGAGATATGACTCTCTATATTTTTTGATCTCTTCAATAGCCAATAATCTAAAACCGAATGAATTACCCATAAAAAGTTTTGACTCATAGTAGATAATCTGCATAAACTCTTTGAAAGAAAAATTATCAAACCCTCTGTAGTTCTCTCGCCAAAAAGCCGGTATTGCCGTAGGTCCTATTTTCGCCTCTTTATCTACTGTCAGAGTATAGTGCACTCCCAGGAAGGGATTTGAGAGATTTGGGACAGGATATACATTGGTAACAAGCGATGATAGATTTCTACTATCTTTAAGATATATTCCCTTGAACGGAATAATTGTATAATTTTTTGAAAAACCAAAATCGTTTGCAATTTTATCTGCATAAAGACCGGCTGAATTTATCAATTTTTTATATTTTATAATATCATCATTTATAGATATTGACTCGTTATCTGCTCTACCCAAATATTTAGCATTGTACCTTACGAGTACTCCGAGCTCTTCTGCATATTTTGCAAACTCTTTTGTTACCTCTCTTGGATCGACAGTAGCGGTAGACGGCGAATAAAGAGCTTTTTTATATGTTTTAATATTAGGATACTCTTTTTCTATGTTTTTTTCGCTTCTCCACTGGAGATCTACCCCATTTGTATCCCCTCTTCTTTTCAGCTCCTCAAGAGCATTAAGCTCCTTTTCACTGCTTGCAACCACTACTTTGCCACACTCATTTATATTTAGTCCCCTGCTATAGCAGAATTCTCTCATCTGCGCATTCCCCTCACGAGTAAATTTTGCCTTGAGTGAATCTGCTGTATAGTAAAAACCTGCGTGCAGTACTCCGGAATTGCGGCCGCTGCTATGCATACCGACTTCAGGCTCTTTTTCCAAAACCATAACTGTAGCATTTGGTTTTAGCTTTTTGATCTCTATGGCGATATTGAGCCCTATTATGCCGCCTCCTATGATTAAAAAATCTACCACTCAAAACCCCAACTCTTCATCAACAAATATTATAGTGGTTCTTCCCGGTTTATCTCCGTTTATTACAGTATATTTATTTGCAATATTGTCGGCATTGTAGTGTGGCTCTTTGCCCATTGACAGAAGTTTGTCATTCATTCTTTTGACATTTTTTGGAATGACTCTGTTTTTGATCCGTTTAAATCCCTCATCGATGCTTTTGACTATCTTGTTTTTGCTCACAATAAGCAGTACCTTTTTTGGTCCAAATATCTGCGCGGCCACCCTATTGCCATCACCATCTACATTTACCAGTTCACCCTCTATCGTGACGGCATTACTGCTTGTTATATATAGATCGCTAAGTAATCCTTTGCGACGTCTTTGGAGATTTTCCTCCATATCTATTCCCTGTTCATATTGATTGAACAGCTCTATTTCTCTGTTCTTGATCAACCACTCAAGCAAGCCGATCTGTGATACGGTAGTTGAACCGCCAAGACCTACTGATATATTTGGTTTTACAAAGCTTTTGGCGACTTCTAATGCCTGAGCAGCATTTTGTACCTCTATCGTCTCAAACCCGTTTTTGTGTAAGTTTGACATTATTTCTCTCATATCTTCTCCTGCTTTTGTGCCATAATATTGTAGCAACAAAAAGAATAAGACCTGCTATATGGACATTGGGCACCAATGTAAATAAACTTTTGACTCCAAGCAAAGAGTCCTGAGAAAAGAGCAATATTGCACTTACTCCAAATAAAAATCGCTCTAAAATAGAGAGTCTGTGATCCCAGTAGTTTTCGACAAATATACTGAAAGCAACCAATCCAATCAGAGCAAAAACAAACACTTCAAATCTTTCAATCCAGCTGCCAAATATAAGTGGAGTAAATGCAAAGAGCAAAGGCATGATATAGAGTCCTTTTCCAAGTATCCAGGACTGCAAACCAGTTTTCATGGGATGAGTGCCGGCAATTCCTGCTGCAGCAAAAGCCGCCAGACATACAGGGGGTGTAAGGTTAGAATCCTGTGAAAGCCAAAATATTATCAAATGTGCTGCCAGCAGATATCCCGCCGCTTCAGGCACAGTCACACCCGCTCCTACAAGTGCAGCCATTTCAGGAGAAAGCATTAGTCCTACCAAAGCAGGAGCAGACAAGACTGCCAATACGACATACGATGCAGTGACGGGAAGCCCCATGCCAAGTATCAAAGATGCGATAGCTATCAGCACGAGTGCTACGATCAAGTGACCATGCGACCACTCCATTATAAGCTGCGAAAATGTAACTCCTATGCCTGATATGTTTATAGAGCCCACTACTATGCCGACGCCGACGAGCAAAACACCAGTAACAATCATGTTTTGACTTCCCATTGCCAATGCATCGAGTATCTCTTTGATGCCCATTCTCTTCTCTTTTGTCAGCCATGAAGCAGCTATTATTGTCAATATAGAGATACCTGCTGCATAGGTAGGCGTAAATCCATATATCAACAACCCTACAAGTGTAGCAAGAGGAATAAAAAAGTGTGCTCCCTCTCTCAGTATAGGAACTATCTTGACATCAACTTTCTGAACATCGATATGATTCTTTTTGGCATGGATATGTATATAGAAGCCAATTGATGCAAAATATAAAATTGCCGGCAGAACAGAGACGGCAATAATAGTTGTAAAAGGTATCTGCGTAATCTGTGCCATTATAAAGGCACCGGCACCCATAATGGGAGGCATTATCTGCCCACCGGTAGATGCAGCCGTCTCAACACCGGCTGCAAATATGGGTTTGAATCCATTGCGCACCATCATCGGTATAGTAATAGTACCGGTAGATACGGTGTTGGCAACTGCAGATCCGGATATAGTCCCCATGAGTGCTGATGAAAATACGGCTACATGCCCTGCTCCACCACGAAACCTGGATGTCAATGCCGTAGAGAGATCTACAATAAAATCCCCTGCCCCGCTCTTGAGCAAAAATGCCGCAAAAAGAATAAACATAAAGACATATGTAGCTGAGATAGTGGCAATAGAACCAAAAAGCCCTTCGCTTGTAAAATACATTCTGTACAGAAACCGCGAAACTGTCATGCCTCCAAAGGCAAATACACCACTCATTAATTTACCAAAATAGAGTATATACCCTATAGCTGTGAGCATGATCACAGGGATAATCCAACCCGTAGTTCTGCGGACTATCTCTATGGAGAGCATTATGGACAGCACTGAAACATTCAAATCCCAAAATCTCATTGTTCCATTGGCATCTTGATACAGAGACTCCTCAAAGCCCATGAGATAAAAAAACGGTATCAACGCCAAAATCGCCAGCAATATATCATAAAACGGAACTATTTCATCGTCTGAATGCTTTGAAACACGGTAGGTCAAAAAACCAAGTGATGCAAGAAAAGAAAAATGCGCGGCATTAAACCATAGATCACTAAGTCCACCTACTATGTTAACATAGAAATGAAATATTGATATTGCTATCGCATATACATAAAGAAACTTCTTTAGTTTTGATTTTTTGACACCAAACATAGCTATTGGTTAAACTATTTCGCTATCAATCTATCAGGTATCTTTATGCCCTGCTCACGATAATATTTGACGGCTCCCGGATGTAACGGCATAGGCAGTCCGGCTATCGCCTTTTGAATACTCATCGCCTTGGTCGCCTTGTGGACGGTATTCAAAAACGGAAGATTTTCATATATTGTCTTTGTGAGCAGATATACTGTCTCCTCCGGAGTATCCTTTGTTACTACCAACAGGTTTGGTTGAGCGATCGTATGAATATCTTTTGTCTGTCCAGGATATGTATTTTTGGCAATAACATATCTCGTCCAGACAGGATACGCCTTTTGTATCTTTGCCAAGTCATCATCACTAAACTCAAGATGCTGAATTTTGTCTGCACCGATAGTGGCATAAGCATTGGTCACAGCTGATGTCGGAGGACCTGATGGAATATTCATGCCCTCTATTTTGTGATCCTGCAGAGCTGTTGCACTAGGTCCATATCCCAGAAACTGCAGATCCATCTTGTTGTAGTCAATTCCAAGTGCGCTTAGGATTGTCTGACCCGAAACTCTTGTGCCGGAATTTCTCTTACCTATGGAGAATTTCTTGCCGTACATATTTTTCATATCCATTATATTGCCGCTCTTGGCTATATCTTTATAGACCACAAACTGCTCTACATTTTGCCACAACATTGTAACGGATCTGAGATTTTTTCTAGGTTTTCCTTCATATTTTGCTTTGCCCTGCCATGCCATGGATCCAAACAGCCCCTGCAATATAGCAAAATCAACCTCTCCTTTGTCTATCATATCAACATTTTCGCCACTTCCGGCACTTGTGACGGCTGAGAAAGTCATTTTATACTTTTTTGCGAGCTTTAGACTGGCAATAGTTGCTATGCCCACTCCGACCGGATAATAGGTTCCGCCCGTACTTGCAGTAGCTATGATATATTTTTTCTCTTTTCCTGCACTTGCCTGGCTGATCAATGCCGTACTGAGCAGTGCTCCTCCAAGTAGTTTTTTCAACATCCTCTTCCGAAACATAATCGACTCCTTTTTTGTCATTTTATGTTTCGATTATAGAATGAATGCCAATATAGTTTCATTAAAGTTTTTAAATTTAATTTTGCATATATTGAATATGTTACAAAATTACTCGATTATATAGCCTTGACCTTTGCGCGAAAGAATAAAATCCTCTTTTTTTATCTTATCTTTAAGGCGTTTCATTACGGTTCTAAAGGTTGAGTCAAGCTTCTCAGTAGTTCCCCATATCTCCTTTTTAAAATTATCGGTAGGAACAATCTTGCCCTTTGACCTCATCAAAATATCAAGTACTTGCGTCTCTCTCTTTGAGAGCTTTACCATCTTTCCATCCTCATAAAGCAGCTTTTCCAAAGCATCATAAACATAATGGGAATTTATCTTGACTCTCTTTTCTTTGTCTTTCAAAACCTCCTCTTTGGCTTTGGTAAGCATCTCCATTACATTATCTACATTTAAGGGCTTTACAAAATAGCCAAGCACTCTGAGGTTGATGGATCTTAGCAGCTTGTCCTCGTCCTGATATGCAGACACTATAATAAATTTTTGCTCTCTGTTTAATTTGTGCATAGACTCAAGCATATCCATACCATCCATATTTGGCATCTTGATATCTGTCAGTACCAGATCGAACGGGGCTTCACTTTTGAGGCTTTTTTTATACAGTTCAAGCCCTTCTATTCCGTCTTTGGCAACCACCACTTCTTCAAATATAGTATTGAGATAAAAGCTCAGTATCTCTCTGGCATCCGACTCATCCTCACATAGCAATACTCTCGTTCTTATCATTTTAGCCCCTTTATAATAAACTCTACACCATCTTTGCGATTACTTGCAGAAATCTCTCCATTCATACTGTTCTCTATGATCATTTTTGTCATATACAGCCCTATTCCCGTCCCTTTATCCTCAAATTTGGTCGTAAAATAAGGCTCGAACATCCTCTCTATCACCTCGTCGCTGGCAAAGCCGCCATTGTTATATATCCGGATAATATCTCCCTTTATAGTTATATCAATTTTTCCTTGAAATTTCCCTTTTTCTTCTTTTTTGGAAACTATTGCATCTTTGGCATTGGAGAGAATATTTAGCAGCGCTTGTTTGAACTCATTTTCATGACCATGTACCATCAGATTTTCTCCACTTAGTGAAACATCTATATCGTTTCTCTCTATCTGTGTACTCATTATAGCAAGTGTAGTCTCTATAGCATCATTCACACTAAAAAGTGCACTCTCTTTGCTTGGCTGGTAAAAATTTCTGAAATCATCTATGGTATGGGACATATACTCTATTTGGGTTTTTGCCCTATCTACGAACTCATCCATTTTTTTATTGACAAAATCCGGATCTTTTGCATTGTCCCGTATAAAGTGCAGTATCAAAGATATATTATTGAGCGGCTGCCTCCATTGATGAGCAATAGCACCTATCATCTCTCCCATGGCTGCCATTTTATTCTGCTGGATCAACATTCTACGCTTCTTCTCATTTTTTGCGACCTCCTTGGCAACAAGCTCCTGCATTTTTTTGTCTGCCTCTTTCTTCTCATCTATATCCATACTCATCATGGACAATCTTAGCGGCGATCCCTCATTATCTACAAAAACCTTGCCGCGCCCAAGCACCCATATATATTCACCATCTTTTTTTTGCAATCGATACTCACATATCAGATGGTCATCTTTTTTGACTGTTGTATGCTCTCTAATCTCATTGAGCACTCTTGATCTGTCATCAGGATGTATGATATCTATCCAGTCCTGATAACTTCTCATGTCACCCTTTTTGTACCCGAGCATATCAAGCCATTTTTGAGAAAAAAATGTCCTGTTTGCTTTGAAATTGGTATCCCACAAACCATCATTTGAAGCTATTACGGCAAGCTCATATCTCTCTTTTAGGTTTGCTATTTGCTCATTTTTCCTCTGCTCACGGCGGCTATAATTCGAAAATATCGTTTTGATGAATTTTGAGAAAAATGCCGAAAAAAGAAGCAGAATAGCTGTAACGGCTATAATAAAAATTGATATGTTCTTCCTCTTGTTTCTAAACTCTTTTTTAATTTTATCTACAATTGGATCTTCTACTGTTTGTGTGCTGTTTCTTGCAGGTGAAATACCTATGGAAATATTATATTTATTCAATGGGAGCAACAGTGCATCTTTTGGTATATGCTCTTTGCCTTTCCATAACATAAAATTATCTATATTGTAAACCTTCTCTCTGTCCCCATCATAGAGCCAAAAATAGTACCCGTCTGGATTGTATATCGCGCTTGCTATGGCATTTATATATGCTGCAGTGGTAAGATTTCTAAACCTATCCACCAGAGAAAAGACGCCTATATAAAGCCCTTTATACTCATTATGGACAAAGTAGCTGAGTTGGATTCTTCTGTTTTGATTATCTTCCCATTGCATTACGGCACCGTCACCTTGCGAGATCATATACATTAGTGTTATTTTTAGATTTTCTCTGTCGGATGCAGGACCAAAGATCAGTTTTGAAATATTTTTAGCTATCTCCTCTCCATACCAAATATTAAATTTACTGTCAAAAACCAAAACATGAAGCTTATTCTTTCTCTTCAGCATCTCAATATATGGCTTTAGTTTTGCTTTGTCTATACGATCCTCAAGCCCTAGCGTGATACCTTTTATAGAGTTTGCAGAAATTTTGAGCCTGTTTTCAACATCTTTCAAAACTTTTTGTACTTGTGCATCTACCGACGATATATATTTGCTTAAATACTCCTGCTGAATAAGTTTTTGTTTTTGTTTATGAAGTGCAATTTGGCTATTTTGCCTATACTCCATGATACCCCACAGCAGACTCATAGAGAGCGCAAAGGTAAGCAGCAAAAATATTGGAGGTGCATATGTAAGTATTTTGCCTATATCGCTTAGTTTATATACCTTTTTGTGCATATTTTACTCCTGTATACCTGTGACAATTGTAGCAAAAATATTGAGAATTTGGGTTGAAAAACTGATTGAGGCTATCTATTAAATGTCGATGGTGTAATGAGCTTTGCAACTCTGACAATATCTAATATATAGTATAGGTAGAATTTATAGCCTTGCATCAGCCAGTGTTACGGCAAACAACACCTCCACATCATGAGACTCAATCTCCGCCTGCGCCTGCTGTAGAGTTATTCCTGTAGTTATAATATCATCTATCAAGATTACCTCTATGCCTGATCTGCCTCTATATTGAAACTCTCTTGGGTGATCAAGCCTGTATTGCAATGGCTTTCCGGCGTAGGTTATATCATTGCCTGCCAACAGCTTAGCATGTTGCGGTATAATCTTGGAGTTAGCCGCATGATGACTCAAGAGTGCCGTATGACTATAGCCGCTTTTGCTCACCCTCTCATCAATAGCAACAAGAGAGACGGACTCATCAATATTTGAAGCAAACTCCAGAAAAAAAGGTTTTAACACCGCTTGAGATATATACTTATAAAGCCTATGTCCTGATGGCGTATGCTTGCTTAGCAGCAGAGGGGAGATATCTTTATACCCAAAGAAGCTGATCACTTCCAATGAGCCGGCTTTTCTTTTGCTAATAGCAGGAGCTAAAAATTTGGAAGTACATTCGGCACACAGTGGTCGAATCGAAAACCCACCGCAGCCAAGACAGCGCATCTATTGCTCCATAGATTTCAAAAATGCCTGATATATCTCTTCAAGCTCATCATCTTTTTTGTGCATAGTATCCAGATCACCGCTCTGAACAGTATGTTCCAATACAGCGATACGCTTCAGCAGATACATAAAGAGCTCTTTGTTAATATCCGGAATGATATTGTGGCTCAGAGGCTTCTTGCCGTCTATTCTCTTGGTGATACGAGCCGGAACGCCGACGGCCGTACATTCAGGATCGACATTGCTCACAACAACAGAGTTGGCACCTATTTTGGCATCTTTGCCTATGGTGATATTGCCGAGTACCTTCGCTCCTGCACCTATCACTACACCATCGCATACTGTAGGGTGCCTTTTGCCTTTGGAGAGACTTACTCCGCCCAATGTTACCTGCTGATATATGAGTACATCATTTCCTATTATTGCCGTTTCTCCCACAACCACACCTGTAGCATGATCTATAAAAACTCTACGACCTATTTGAGCTCCCGGATGGATATCGA
>CAZVPN010000025.1:0-14704 GCA_964628135.1 uncultured Campylobacterales bacterium | reverse complement strand
TATTTTTGGAGCTTTTTGCCGTAGCTAGAAATTTTGAGCTACCTGAGAGAATAGCATTTTTGGGACCTGAGGCAAGCTTTACTCATCAAGCAGCCGAGAGTAAGTTTGGATCTTTGAGCTCATATATACCAATTGGCTCAATCAAAGGTGTTTTTAGGGAGGTCAGTAGTGGTAGAGCCAAATTTGGAGTAGTGCCTATAGAGAATAGTTTCAACGGCATTGTTAGTGATACGATAACTTCTCTTAGTGATTATGATACCAAGATCATAGCCGAAGTTATGATAGATATACATCATGTATTGGCTACAAAAGCAGAAGATGTCAGGCAGCTTAAGCGAATATACTCCAAAGATATTGCTTTTGGTCAGTGTAAGCAGTTTTTGGAGGATTATGGTCTTGATGAACTGGAACAAATACCGGTAGAATCTACTGCCAAAGCGGCTAAACTTGCAGCCGGAGACCCGCAGGCAGCAGCAATTTGTGCCGAGGTGGCATCCAAAATGTATCACTTGCCAATTCTTTTTAGCAATATTGAGGATCAAGGCAATAATAGAACCAGATTTTTTATTATCAGTGATTTTGAAAATGCTCCAAGCGGTAATGATAAAACAACAATACTTGTTAGGCTTCCAAATAGGCCAGGAGCATTGGTTGACTTTTTGAATGACTTCAAAGAGTTACATATCGATCTTACAAAGATAAAATCACATATTGTGGAGGGAGTATCTGTTTTCTTCATAGAGTTTGATGGCCACAAGGATGATGAAAAGATACAAAAGATATTTGCAAAACATAAAGACTCTATCAAATTCTTGGGCTCATATGTCAAGGAGGCAGAGGATGTTTAGCGCAGTTATAGATTATAAATTACAAATCTTCGATTTGGAAGGCATAGCATATGAAATTCAATAGTTTTTTAGATGATATACAAGTTTATGAGGCAGGTAAGCCTATTGAGCTAGTAGTGCGTGAGTATGGTATAAAACCTGAAGATGTGATTAAGCTTGCATCCAATGAAAATCCACTCGGAACCAATCCGGTAGTAGCAGAGGCTATTTGCAACAATGCTGACAAAGCGCATCTCTATCCCGATGACAGTATGTATGAGCTCAAAGATTCACTTTCCAAGCGTTTTGGAGTAGAGAGTCAAAATATAATTATCGGCGCGGGGAGTGATCAGATACTGGAGTTTATATCTAGAGCAAAATTGAATAAAAACTCATCTGTACTGATGAGCCAAGTGACCTTTGCAATGTATGAGATATATGCAAAGCAAGTCGGGGCAAAGGTGCTCAGAACACCAAGTTATGAGCATAAGGTGGATGAATTTGTCGATATGATAGAGCAAAACAATCCAGATATCGTCTATATATGTACACCCAACAACCCAACAGGTGATGCAACAAGCAAAGAGGATGTTTTTAGGATCATAGACAGTACACCAAAAGAGACAATAGTAGTAATCGATGGTGCATATATGGAGTATGCAGCTGCTAGAGATGAAAAATACAAAATAGAGCCAAAAGAGATAATAGAACTTGAGAATGTTATCTATTTGGGCACATTCTCCAAGGCCTATGGTTTGGGTGGCATGAGAGTGGGATATGGTATAGCCAATAAAGATATCATAAATGCACTATACAAAATGAGACCACCGTTTAATATCACAACGCTCTCTTTAGCTGCCGCAATAGCTGCTAATAATGATCATGATTTTGTAAATAGATCCATAGAACTTAACGAGAAAGAACTTTTGAGGTATAAAGAGTTTGCCAAAAAGTACGGTATAGAGTATATTGATACTTATACAAATTTTATCACTTATCTTTTTGATAAGAATTTGGATTCTGGTAAAATATCACAATATCTGCTCGAGAGAGGTGTAATAGTTAGAAATTTGGCATCATATAAAATCAATGCCATAAGGATAACCATTGGAACAGAAAAACAGAATGAGAGATTGTTTAAGCTTCTGCAGGAGGTAATCACATGAGAAGAGTCAAGGCAGTTATTAGGGCAAAAGAGAGCCATGAAAGTAATTACAAACCTATAAAGTTAAATGATTTTAGTCATTTTAAAGAAAAAATCAATATGATAAAGCAGTTAAAAGCGATTCGTAGAGATATGGATGAGATGGAAATTTTACAGATAATTAACGAATTTGGTTTGGAAAATAAAAAAATAACACCAAAAAGAATTAAAAAGATATTTAAAGCCCTTATGGAAAAAAAGATCAAAGAGGACAAATGAAAGACATACATAATAAAACCATTTTTGAACTTGAAGAGACTGCAAAAAAGATCAGAAAAAAAATACTTGAGACAGTTAGCAAAAATGGCGGGCATTTAAGCTCGTCACTTGGAGCTACAGACTTGATAGTTGCGATGCATCATGTTTTTGATGTAGAAAAGGACCCTTTTATATTTGATGTATCACATCAGGCATACCCCCACAAACTTCTAACAGGCAGATGGGATGAATTTGCTACACTTAGACAATTTGGCGGCATGTGTGGCTATACTGACCCCAAAGAGTCCCCTTATGATTATTATAAGGCAGGCCACAGCTCTACATCCATATCTTTGGCAGTGGGAGCAGCCAAGGCAATCTCTTTGAAGGGCGAGGAGAGAACACCCGTTGCCTTTATTGGCGATGGCAGTATGACTGCGGGAATGGTATACGAGGCAATGAATGAGCTTGGAGATAAAGGGTATCCTGTAGTGATTATATTGAACGACAATGAAATGAGCATTGCTAAACCAACAGGTGCAATCAGTAAATATTTGTCAAATACTATGACAAGCCCGTTTTATTTTAAGGTCAAAAATAGTGTTAAAAAAATGTTGGAAGTTTTACCTGAAGGTGCAGGTTATGTTCCTAAGAAATTCGATGAAAAGATGCATAGGCTTTTTACTCCGGGTATGTTATTTGAGGAGCTTGGTATAGAGTATATCGGACCTATTGATGGTCATAATATGGAAGTAATCGTAGAGAAGCTTCAGATCGCAAAAGAGATGAAAAAGCCTGTTATCGTGCATGCACAAACAACTAAGGGCAAAGGTTATGAAATTGCTGAAGGAACCAAAGAGAGTTGGCATGGCGTAGGTGCATTTGATCTTGAAACCGGAAAGTCCCTGAAAAAGGCAGGCTCTATTGCTGCTACCAAGATTTTTAGTGATGCTTTGCACAAACTTGCATCAGAAGATGACAGAATTGTGGGAGTCACTGCAGCTATGCCAAGCGGTACAGGGTTGAGCCAGCTAATAGACTCTTTTCCAGATAGGTTTTGGGATGTTGCAATTGCAGAGCAACATGCAGTTGCTTCTATGGGCCCCTTGGCAAAAGAGGGCTTTAAGCCATTCTGTGCGATATACTCTACATTTTTGCAGCGCGGTTATGATCAGGTGATACATGACATCGCATTAATGAACCTTGGCGTTGCATTTGCGATTGATAGGGCAGGCACAGTAGGAGAGGATGGAGAGACACATCAAGGAGCTTTTGATATATCTTATCTTAGAGCCATACCAAATATGACGCTATGTGCTCCATACAATAAAACAGGATTGGAAAAAATTATAAAATTTGCAGCTGATTTCCCTACCCCTATTGCTTTTAGGTATCCAAGAGGTGTCTTTATGGTGGAAGATGAAGATGTACCGGATTATGAGCTCGGCAAGTCATATATGATCAGCAAGGGCAAAGATATTTTGTTTATAGGTTATGGAAATGGGGTTGGCAGGGCAATTCAGACAGCCCAGTATCTAAAAGATAAAAATCCTGGAATATTAGATTTAAGATTTGTAAAACCTCTTGATGAGAGCAAGCTAAAAGAGTTGTCAAAAGAGTATAACGACTGGTTTGTATTTAGCGACAGTGCTAAAATGGGCGGCGTTGGTTCGGCAATTTTAGAATTTTTGTCCAGGGAGAATCTAAATAAAATTTCACTGACGACTTTTGAATATAACGATGACTTCATCACTCACGGAAAGACAAATATGGTAGAGGAGTCATTAGGTATACTGCCTGAACAGTTGGCAACAAAAGTAGAAAATAAACTTAAAAAGGATAAATAAGTGGCAAAAGAGTACATTTTTACAAGTGAATCAGTTACTGAAGGGCATCCGGACAAGATGGCGGATCAGATCTCTGATGCAATACTGGACTATATCATCGAGAGAGACACCAATGCCAGAGTGGCATGCGAAACAATGCTCAGTAATGGTTTCTGTGTCATTGCGGGAGAGCTTAAAACTGTAACATATGCACCAATGCAAGAGATTGCCAGAGAGGTGGTGCGTGAGATTGGCTATACAGATGCCAGCTTTGGATTTGACTATCGCAGTGCAGGCGTTCTCAATGGCGTAGGTGAGCAGAGCCCGGATATCAATCAAGGTGTAGATCAAGAGAGCGGAGAGATAGGCGCAGGTGATCAAGGATTGATGTTTGGTTATGCTTGTGATGAGACTGAAGAGTTGATGCCGCTACCTATTTCGTTGGCACATAAGATTACATATAAATTGGCACAAGTCAGAAAAGATGGCACACTTCCATATCTCAGACCAGACGGCAAAGCACAAGTAAGCGTCAGATACGAAGATGGTAAACCCAAAGAGGTAGTTACCGTAGTCGTCTCTACTCAGCATAGTCCAGATGTTGATCAGGAGACCCTAAAAAAAGATATTCAAACTGAGGTAATCGAAGCAGTGATACCCCACGAACTAAGAAGTAATAATATTGTTTATCACATCAACCCAACAGGAAGATTTGTTATAGGCGGTCCTCAGGGGGATGCCGGGTTGACGGGCCGAAAGATCATAGTAGATACCTATGGTGGTTCATGTCCGCATGGTGGTGGTGCGTTTTCCGGTAAAGATCCAACCAAAGTAGATAGATCTGCAGCATACGCAGCTAGATATGTCGCCAAAAACCTTGTAGCAGCAGGTGTGGCACCGAACATAACAATACAGATAGCCTATGCAATAGGGGTGGTAGAACCTGTATCGATCATGGTAGATACAAAAGGAGAGGCGGCAGTAGATGAAAAAAAGATTGAACAGTGTGTTATGGATCTATTTGATTTGACTCCGGCAGGAATCATCAAGAGTTTGGATCTTTTGAGACCAATTTATAGAAAAACTGCAACTTATGGGCACTTTGGTCGCGAAGATGCCGATTTTACCTGGGAAAAAACAGATAGAGTAGATGATATAAAAAAATATTTAAATATTTAGTGTAACAATCAATATAATTTATGCATTAAATGATAGATATTAAAGCTTTGCTTAAATATCTTGTGATATAGTTTTTAGTATATTAATTAAAGGAGAAAATATGGCAGTATTAATAACTGATATTTGCATTAGCTGTGCAGCTTGCATCGACGAGTGTCCAGTTGAAGCGATTGTTGATGATGATGATAATCCAACAGGTGAGGATATCTACTATGTCTATGCAGACAAATGTGTTGAATGCGTAGGTTATCATGATGTTCCTGCATGTGCGGAAGCATGTCCTACTGAAGGATGTATAGTCTGGAGCGATGTTGTGGATGGTCAGCCTTCTCAGCCCAACAGAGGCGAGAATGGAACTCCGGTCATCGAAGACTAAAATCAAAAAGTATCGAGATTTTCTCGATACAAACAAGCACAAATCTTTCCTATTAATAATCACTTAATACTTTTTTAGATAAAATCCTGCCCCAATGTCTATATGATTAGACAAATTATATTTTAGGATTTAAAATGGAGCAGACATTATCAATCATCAAGCCAGATGCTGTAGCCAAGAATGTCATAGGTAAAATTCTTGCTAGATTTGAGGATGCAGGACTTAGAGTTGCTGCTACTAAAAAAATTCAACTAAGCCGTGCTGATGCTGAAGCTTTTTATGCTGTTCACTCTGAGAGACCCTTCTTTGGTGAATTGGTTGAATTTATGATCTCTGGACCGGTTGTCGTAACTGTTCTTGAAGGTGAAAATGCAGTAGCAAAAAATAGAGAGCTTATGGGTGCAACAGATCCAAAAGAGGCAGAGGCTGGAACGATAAGAGCTGATTTCGCCGAGAGTATTGATGCCAATGCCGTACATGGCAGTGACTCATTGGAAAATGCGAAAAACGAGATAAGCTTCTTTTTTGCAAAGAGAGAGATTCTCTAAGAAAACTATTTTATGAAAATAAGTTTTGGCAAGATAGGAAACAGCGCTAAAAGCTTTAGTATCACCAAAAATGATATAGCTTTTGGAGGGACCTTAAAAAGAGTTTCAGATCATACTGTAGAACTAAACGCCAAAACAGATGGTTTTTTGAATCTAAAATGTGATAGATGTGGTGGCGACTTTCAAAAGTATCTAAACTATGAAACAAAGTTGCTGCTGACAGATAAAATCGTTAAAGATAAAGAGGATTTGGATATAATTGAGTTTTTAAATGGAACTGTAGATATTGGATATCTTTTTGAGAGTGAAATAAACCTCATAAAAAGTTCATATAACTATTGTCCAAAATGTGAAACATTGGATGAAGAGTTTGAGATAGAATTATAAAAAATAAAAAGGAAATAAAATGGCAGTACCTAAGAGACGAACCAGCAAAACAAGAGCGGCAAAGAGAAGAACACACTACAAGCTTACATTGCCCAGACCAGTCAAAGATGCAGATGGAACATGGAGAATGCCTCATCACATGAATATGACAACAGGCGAATATAAAGCATAATGATCCACGAAGATAAAGTGGTGCGCATCGCAATAGATGCTATGGGCGGTGACTTTGGTCCTGAACCCATCATCGAAGGGTGTTTGCAGGCTTTAAACGAGCGTAAATTTATTCCAATACTTGTCGGCAAAGAGGATGAGATACTGGAGTATCTGCCTATGTACTATCAGGAAAAGATAGAGATTATAGATACTCCGGATGTCATTAGTATGAGCGACTCTGCTACCGATGCACTCAAACGAAAGGAGAGCTCTATATATAAAGCAGTAGAGCTTGTCCGTGATGGCAAAGCCGATGGAGTGGTCTCTGCCGGGCACAGTGGAGCCACTATGACCCTTGCCACACTCCGTATCGGTCGACTTCCGCATATTTCCAAACCCGCACTTGCTGCACTTATGCCTACGGATACAGGCAAAAAAACACTTGTTCTGGATGTAGGAGCAGTTGTTGAGTGTAAACCTCAAAATCTATATGAATTTGGCGCTATGGGTGAAGCGTATGCTCAAGAGGTGCTTGGTATAGAAAATCCAAAAGTGGGGCTGCTTTCAAACGGATCCGAAGATAGCAAAGGCAATGATCTGACAAAAGAGGCATTTGGTATGTTAAGTACTATTGATAACTTTGTAGGAAATGTCGAAGGTAGAGATATATTTAGTGGCGAGGTTGATGTGATCGTAACCGACGGGTTTACGGGAAATATACTCTTGAAAACAAGTGAGGGAGTAGCTACCGCCATATTTTCTATGATGCGACAATATATAAGAAAGTCACTTCCTGCAAAAGTTGGCGCCTTGATGATGAAGCGCAAAGTTTTTACAAATCTCAAAAAAGAGATTGACTATGCAGAGTATGGTGGTGCTCCCCTTCTTGGCATCGATGGTTGCGCCATTGTAAGCCATGGAAGCTCAAACGCAAAAGCGGTGAAAAATGCTATTTTCCAGGCTATTAACTATACAAAATCTGATATTAATAAAAAAATAGAAGAGATTTTGATAGAAAATTTTGATGAAGAGAAAAAAGTAGAAAAGTAAGGCGGTTTATGTCAAGTAAAAATCAACAATATGCAGCATTTCGTTCTATCGGTGCCTATGTGCCAGAAAAAATTTTGACCAACTTTGATTTGGAAAAAATGATTGACACGAGTGATGAGTGGATACGAAAAAGAACAGGTATCGTTGAGCGTAGATTAGCGGCAGATAATGAGTACACCAGTGATATGGGTGCAAAAGCTGCACAGGTGGCAATTCAGAGAGCAGATATTTCAAAAGATGATATTGACCTTGTAATTTGTGCGACTGCCACCCCGGATTATTTCACTATGCCTTCAACCGCATGTGTAATCTCTGACAAACTGGGTATACACAATGTGCAAGCTATGGATATATCTGCTGCATGTAGCGGTTTTGTCTATTCTCTATCCGTGGCAAAAGCCTTTATAGAGTCTGGAATGAAAAAAAATGTTTTAATTATAGGTGCTGAAAAGTTCTCAAGTATAGTTGATTGGAATGATAGGGGTACATGCATACTTTTTGGCGATGGTGCCGGAGCTGCTGTCATATCTGCTACTGATGACAAAGGTGAAGCATTTGTCGATGTTCATGCAAGTGCAGATGGCAAATATGCCGATTTTCTGGTTACACCGTCACCAGGCAGTGTTAATCCTGCTACGCACAAGGCAATAGATGAGGGGCTTCAATATGTCAAGATGAAGGGAAACGAGACCTTCAAATTGGCGGTAAAAACTTTAACAAAAGATGTTCAAGAGATACTTGCAGACAATAATATTGATGCCAAGGATATACCACATTTCATTCCTCATCAGGCAAACTATCGTATCATAAAAGCGGTCGGTGATTCGCTTGGTATGACTGAAAAGCAGGTTGTACTTACTATACATAAATACGGTAACACTTCAGCAGCCTCTATTCCAATGGCAATAAATGATCTATATGAATCAGGTGGTTTAAAGTATGGAGAGCTGATGCTCCTTGATACATTTGGCGGTGGCCTTACCTGGGCAAGTGCACTATTGCCGTTCGCAGGAAGATAGTCACTAAATTTTTGGTTTGATTCTTACCTTTTTTGGCTGGAAGAGCTCTATCATCTTATCTACCATGGGTTCTTTAAGGAGTTCTGACGGATCCTTCTCTTTGGCTGCCTCTACATCTCCTGCATCAGGAGCTATGCATGATCCTTTCATCTGCGGTTCCTCATTGCTTTTTGTTTTGGCAGTAGATGTGGTGTCAGTGTCACCATCTCCATCATGGCTTTTGTTTGTAGTAGGCTTATTTCTCTTTGTTGATAATGCTTTCTCATCAACTGTTTTTTGACTATCCTCTTGTGTTAATGCTTTTTTTTTAGGAATATTGATAATTTTTGTATCAAATCCAAATATATCCTGCACAAACAGCTTGATAATGCTCCAATTATTGATAAGTATTTTTTTATCCTCATTCTCAGCTGAAGAGTGCCAAGTCAGCTCATTATTTTGAAAGCTCTCAAATGCAATATTGCTTTCAAAGCATTTCCCTACGTCATAATTTCTATCATACAGTTTTTCGATCAATGCCTTGAATTTAAGTTGATTTGAGTCTGTTGCGGCAGGCTCATTAAGTGTAGGTTTGTCAATCTCAGGTGCAGAGTTTTTCTCTTTATCCTCCTGCTCTACCTCCGGTATATCTACTACCTTCTCTGGGGTCTTTGTTTCAATTCCAGATAGATCTTTTGTGAGGGTTTTGATCATACCATCTATCTCTTTGAGTGATAGTGCTTCAAGCATCTTGAATAGTGTCAGAGTAAGGACAAACTCTCCGTCACTTCCCAGTGATAACAGCTCCTTGGAGTCGGCAAGTATTCTAAAAAATCTATCTATAATAAGAGGAGAAAAACGCCTATCCTTGGCAAAGAGAAGCTCTTTTAGATGAAGAGTCAGCTCATCTATGACCATTTCTGATTCATACTCTGAGGCAGTTTTGATAAACTCAAGTATTTCAGTTTCATTTTTTGCAAGCAATGAATCAAGCAGCCTGTTAAGCAGTGCCGGATCTATGATACCTAGCATATTTGTGATTGTAGCTATGTCTATATGGTTTTTGGAATATACGATAGCTTGATCAAGCAGTGTGAGCGAATCTCTCAGGCTTCCTGCACCGTTTCTTGCGATGATATCGATTGCCTCTCTTTCATACTCTATATTCTCTTTGTCAAGGATAGTCTCAAGGTGGCTCAAGATTAGTTTTTGAGGAATTTTTTTAAACCTAAAGTGCTGTGTTCTTGACAAGATAGTTGCCGGCAGTTTAAGAGGATCGGTGGTAGCAAGAATAAATTTGACAAAATCCGGTGGCTCTTCGAGTGTTTTGAGCAAGGCATTAAAAGCCTGAGGGGTTAGCATATGCACTTCATCTATGATAAAGATTTTGTATCTTCCGATGCTTGGTTTATATTTGGTATGCTCTATGAGCTCTTTGATATCATCGATACCACGATTGGATGCAGCATCCATCTCTATGATATCTATGTGTCTATTTTCATTTGCCATTTTGCAGCTGTCGCACTCATTGCAAGGATGCGAAGATGCACCTTTTTCGCACAAAAGTGCTTTGGCAAATATGCGGGCAGTAGATGTTTTACCGCTTCCTCTGAGTCCAGAAAATAGATATGCATGAGAGAGTCTATCGCCATCAAGTGCCAATGACAGGGTTTGCGAAACACTATCCTGTCCTACTAAGTCATCAAAGGTGGATGGACGGTATTTTCTGGCAAGTGCAAGAGACAAAATATATTCCTTTTTATTCTTCTATAACTCTTTTGGATTGGCAATATTGTAGTCAAATTTTACTTTTGGTTGGTATAATTCATAGAAAATATCATAAAGGGACAAATCGACATGAGAATGGATGATATAGAAGAGAGTCGTAATGTAGAGGATCGCCGTCACGGCTCTACAGGCGGGGGCAGAGGATTGCCCTCTATTGGGACTATGTTTATGTTGTGGCCGCTACTAAAGCCGCTTCTTCGCACCAAATTTGGCTGGGCAATTATTGCTATTGGAGCATTTGCATGGTTTTCTGGATTCAATCCACTTTCGCTTGTAGGCATGGGTGGCGCTTCATCAAGCCACTCTATCAGCAAAAATGATGAAAAAGAGGCACAATTTATCAAAAAAGTATTGGCAAGCACCGAGGATGTGTGGAGTAAGCTTTTGCCAAAATATGGATTGAGATATACCAAACCGACATTAGTGCTATATAGAGGTCACACAAGAAGCGGATGCGGTGCTGCTCAATCTCAAATGGGACCATTCTACTGTCCTGCTGACAAAAAGGTGTATTTGGATCTTGGATTTTTTGATGAGCTTGCACGCAGACACAATGCTCCAGGAGATTTTGCCCAAGCGTATGTATTGGCACATGAGATTGGTCACCATGTCCAAGATATTCAAGGCACTTTGAGCAGGGTGCAGAGAATGAAGCAGAGTTGGGGTGGCAGAGGTGCCAAGGCTAATGCACTGCAAGTTAGAGTTGAGTTGCAGGCTGATTGCTATGCGGGAGTTTGGGCACACCACGCTCAAAAGAAGTTTCATATACTGCAAAAGGGTGATATAGAAGAGGCACTCAATGCAGCTACATCTATAGGTGATGATACTCTGCAAAGAGAGGCTACAGGATATGTAAGACCCGATGCCTTCACGCACGGCACCTCGAAACAAAGAGAGGAGTGGTTTAGTAGAGGACTTGCGACAGGAGACATCAGATCGTGCAACACTTTCCAATGAGCTTAGCCGGCTTATTGGGGTGATAGTTGTGCCGACTAAAAGTAAAAACTTTCTAATAATTGGCTATAATCCACTCACAATTTCATCAAGAGAGATATCATGAGCTACAATCCAAAAGAGATAGAGTCCAAATGGCAGCAGATTTGGCAAGATGAGAAGGCATTTGAGCCATCTGATTCTATAGAGCAGAAGAAAAAATATATACTTAGTATGTTTCCATACCCAAGCGGTCGGATACATATGGGTCATGTGCGAAATTATGCTATAGGCGATGCTATTGCCAGATACTATCGCAAGCAAGATTACAATGTCTTGCATCCTATCGGGTGGGATGCATTTGGAATGCCGGCAGAAAATGCAGCTATCAAACACAAACTGCATCCCAAGAAGTGGACCTATGAAAATATAGACTATATGAGAAATGAGCTTATGGCTCTTGGACTTTCATTTTCAAAAAGTCGCGAATTTGCTACATCAGATCCACTCTATACGCGATGGGAGCAAGAGTTTATCATCAAAATGTATGAGCAGGGAATTCTTTATCGCCATAGCACCACAGTCAATTGGTGTGAGAGTTGCCATACGGTGCTTGCCAATGAGCAGGTAGAGGATGGGTGTTGTTGGAGATGTGATAATGAAGTGGTGCAAAAAGAGATGCCGGGTTATTATCTGGATATTCTCAAATATGCCCAAGAGCTACTTGATGATTTGGATAAGCTTGAGGGTAAATGGCCATCTCAAGTGCTTACTATGCAACGCAATTGGATAGGCAGATCCCAAGGTCTTGAGTTTGATTTTGAACTAAGCAAAGAGAGCAGACAAAAGTTGGGCAATGAGTTTGACAAATATAGTGTATTTACGACGCGTCCGGATACTATTTATGGGGTGACATACTCTGCTCTTGCACCTGAGCATCCAATTGTGACATATTTGATAGAAAATGCTCTTTTGGATGATGAGACTGCTGCAAATATCAAGTCAATCATAAATATGACCGAAAGAGAGAGAGCACAAGCAGACAAAGAGGGTTATCCTCTAGGTATCAGCGTGATCCATCCTCTCACAGGAGATGAGATACCGGTATGGACTGCAAATTTTGTTCTTGCTAGTTATGGAGGCGGAGCCGTGATGGCGGTGCCGGCACACGATGAGAGGGATTTTGAGTTTGCTACAAAGTATGACCTGCCTATCATTAGAGTCATAGAGGGCGGTGAATTGCCATATACAGGCGATGGCAATTTGATAAATAGCCAAGATATGAACGGCACCCCAAATAGTGAAGCAAAAGCTCAAATCATTAAGCTGTTTGAGCAAAATGGATATGGCAAAGGAACTATAAATTATAAGTTGAGAAACTGGGGTGTAAGTCGCCAAAGATATTGGGGGGCTCCTATTCCATTTGTGCATTGTCAGAGTTGCGGATTGGTGCCGGAGAAGATAGAAAATCTTCCTATCGCTTTGCCTGATGATGTAGAGATTACCGGTGAGGGCAATCCGCTTGATACCCATCCTACTTGGAAATATTGCAAATGTCCAAAATGTGGAGCTGACGCTATCAGAGAGACAGATACTCTCGATACCTTTGTGCAGTCAAGCTGGTATCAGTTTAGATATGCTACCAATCCAAAAAAATGGCAAGAGGAGGGCATAGACAAAGATGAGGCGAACTATTGGCTAAGTGTCGATCAGTATATCGGTGGTATTGAGCACGCGATACTTCATCTGCTATATGCTAGATTTTTTACCAAGGTGCTTAGAGATCTTGGATATCACGATATTGATGAGCCGTTTGAGAGGCTACTTACGCAGGGAATGGTGCTTATGGATGGAGCCAAGATGAGTAAATCCAAAGGCAACACCGTAGATCCAGATGAGTTGGTGGCAAAGTATGGGGCAGATACTGCAAGATTGTTTATACTCTTTGCGGCACCTCCTCAAAAAGAGCTTGAGTGGAATGATTCAGCGGTAGATGGGGCATTTAGATTTATCCGCAAATTGTATGATAGGGCATCTAAAGTTGAGGGCAACGGTATGCCTGAAATTGATCACTCTACACTATCCAAAGAGAGCAAAGAGGCTAGACGAAAAGTCTATGAGGCACTCGAGAGATCTAAGCATGTATATGAGAGTAGCTTTGCATTCAATACATTGATAGCAGCCTGTATGGAGGCTTTGAATGCTTTGGACAAACAAGACAACAAGGATGTCTGGAGCGAGGGTATCTATATCATACTAAATCTACTTGAGCCGATAATTCCGCATGTGACAAATGAGTTGAGTCAAAAGCTATTTGATAGAAAAAATCTTTTTGCAAAACTTGAAATCAAAGATGAAGTGTTTGAGCAAGATGCTATTTTGTATATGGTGATGATAGGCGGCAAGAAGCGTGCCGAGGTTGAGGTTAGTCCTGATGCAAGCAAAGATGAGATACTAGAAGCCGCCAAAGAGGCGGGTGCCAAGTGGCTTGAGGGCAAACAGATACTCAAAGAGATAGTTGTGCCAAACAAGCTAGTTAACTTAGCGGTAAAATAGCTATTGAACTAAATAGGATTTTTGATTGCAAGCAACAAATCTAAAGGAGTTTTTGGACTCCAAGCCTCTATACTACAAAGAGATAGATCATGAGCGAATCCATATCGCATATGATCGTCTGAAGCCACATATCAAACGCCCCAAAACCATCCATATAGTAGGCACCAACGGCAAAGGCAGCACGGGAAGGATGATTGCCTATCTTGCTTGGCGTCAAGGAGCAAGGAAACAAGAAGTAGGAGGTAGGAGTTACTCGGTAGGGCACTATAGCTCTCCTCATATAATGAAATTCAATGAGCGTATTTGGATCGATGGAGCCGATGCGTCTGATGAGGTGCTAGAGGTAGCACATCACAAACTTTATGATATACTTGGCAAAGAGTTAAGCGGTAGTCTGAGCTATTTTGAGTATAGCACCCTTTTGGCATTTGTAGTGTTTGAAGATTGTGATTTGATGGTTTTGGAGGCCGGTCTAGGTGGAGAGTATGATGCTACAAATGTCTGCGACAAAGAGCTTAGCGTCATCACTCCAATAGGTATAGATCATCAAGCATTTTTAGGAGATACGATCGAGGAGATCGCAGCCACAAAGTTAAGAAGTATTCAAAAACAAGTGCTGCTGGCACCGCAGGTTTATGATGAAGTGGTAGAAGTAGCGAAAGAGATTGCAAGTAATGTAGG
>CAZVPN010000024.1:11407-14736 GCA_964628135.1 uncultured Campylobacterales bacterium | reverse complement strand
GGTGTGGATATGTTTGATTGTGTGATGCCTACAAGAAATGCAAGAAACGGCACACTGTTTACCAGCTACGGCAAAGTCAATATCAAATCAGCCAGATACAAAGAGGATGACTCACCGCTAGATCCAGAGTGCGGTTGTATGGTCTGTCAAAACTACTCAAAAGCCTATCTAAACCATCTATTTAGAGCCAGAGAGATCACATACTATAGACTTGCTACTATTCACAATCTATACTACTACCTAAATCTTATGAAGCAGATGCGTCAAGCTATACTAGCAGACGGGTTTGCAGAGTTCAAGAGAGAATTTTATCTCAAAAGAGGGCAAAAATAGATCCTACTTCCACTTTCCAAGAGGTAAAATCTTGCCTTTGGTATTGTAGCCTTTTTTCTTGATAAGCTCTCTCATTTTTGTTAATCTCTCCTCAAATGCAGGGTGATCGGCAGTAAAGTATCTCCACTCTTTGCCATCTTTCATCTGCTCAAAGAGCTCATCTGCCCCATTGACCGTGCCATATGCACACTGCATCACCTCCAGCCCATAGGCATCTGCTGCAAGCTCTTGCTCTTGAGAGTGTTTAGCAGAGCTAACCGTCAGAGTAATGCCCAAAATATTGCCATAGTTGTTGCCAAGCAATATGCCCGCGGCACCATATATAAGCTTATAGCCAAGCCCTCTGAGGTGATCCTTGTGCTTGAAATGTCCAAGCTCATGCCCCAAAACAAAAGCCAAGGTATTTTCACTTTTTATCTTTTTCAAAAGCCCTTTGGTTACATACACTATCCCCCCGGGTGCAGCAAATGCATTGATCTGCTTCTTTGGCAACACTTTGATGTGTATGGGATATGGCAAATCGGCACACTTAGTAAGCCTACTCATAATGCCACGAAGATATGGACTTTTGGTATCGGAGATATTATCATCATATGAGAGTATCTTCTCAAGCTTGACCTCCTGCTGCGGAGTCATAGAATCAGCTATATAACCAATCAGTGCACCAAGAGTAAAATATAATACAACAGCAATCACCAAAAACGAAACACTCAATTTCCCCGCAGTCACCAAAGGATGCCCACTTGAGACATTTACGCTATCATCCGGAAGTTTTGAATTGTATTTGATGGCAGATCCTTTAATTATTCTCTATAGATTGCAGTTCCGTAAGCTAGCACCTCTACTGCACCTATATTGCTTTGGGCACTTTTGGAGATAGAGCTTGTCTCTATGCGGATATTTATGATCTCGCTTGCCTCTCCTGCCGACTCTTTCATACGAAGTATGGCCTCCCTTCTGGCACGATCTACCAAACTCTCATAGCTTGATATAGAACCGCCAAAAAGATTGATAAGTGATGCTATAAATTTTTTGAAATAATCTATTGATATGACAGCGTTGCCATACACTATATGGCTATCTACAATCTCACTTTGATTTAGTGGCTTTTTGAGCATAATGGTTGGCAAGGTGGCAAACTGCTCCTCTCTTTTTTTGATGGATGCAAAGTGTCTCTTTTCGGCATATCTGCCAAATACATAACCAAGGCTCAGCAAGATCAAAAATATAACTATATTTTCCATCAATCTATCCTAACTGCCGTCCCATAAACATAAAGCTCGGCAGCACCGGCAGCTACCGATGATGTCGAAAATCTAACATTTAGTATTGCATTAGCTCCTAGAGACTCAGCTTGTGCTATCATCCTGTTGGTAGCCTCCTCTCTTGATTCACTTAAAAGCTCAGTGTAGCCTTTGAGCTCTCCACCAAAGATATTTTTGATGCCTGCAGCTATATCTCTGCCCACATTTTTGGCTCTGACTGATGAGCCCGAAACTATACCAAAATGCTCGACAATATTTTTACCCGGCACCGTCTCAATATTTGTAATAAGCATACCCTCTCCTTATTTTTTGGTCAATTATATCAAAAAATTATTTGCTCTCCATCAACAGATCAACCATTTTTCCTTGCAATACAGCAAACAGCAGTATCAATATATTAATAACAATAGTAAAAGTCATACCAAAAAGTGAGATCATAAAAGGCAGCAACGGCAACTTGACGGCTCTAGCATACAAAAATACAGCAATCAAACCATCTGTAAGTCCCTGCTTCCTAAAATCAGATAACATACCATACCATGCATACATAGGTCCATGACTCAAAATACCGCCCAAAAGTGCATAAACTACCCCCATCACTCCGCTATCTTTGCCAAGATGCTTTATGATATGCTTTGGCTTGAGTAGAAAATTTATAAATGTTGTAAGGAGGATAACCAATGCAAAAATAGGCAATAACTCTTTCCATATCGATACAAACTCATGCAATATTAGTGGCATTTTGTGAAACTCAAGCAGTGCTATTGCGATATATATTGCAACGACGGCTATCAAAAATTTCACTCCCTTAAACTGAAACTTATTCATGATAGCCACCCCGTAATCACAACTGCCAAGTATGAAACCAAAACTGTGCTAATAAGTGTCAAGATATTTCTTATAGTAGTAAATTTGACTCCTAGCATACTTGCCTCTGCCGGTAGCTGGACAAACCCAAGTGTCACCCATGATAGTATAAAGGCTGAAACAGCATAGATAGATACTCCATTATCTAACAATCCCTTGCCAATCACATAGCTTAGTGCCCCGTTGCCGGATGAAATTGCACCTGCTAATGTAGCTATAGATATGTCAGCTGCTGCACCGTGCCCAAAAAGCTTTGAGAGCATCTCGGGAGTGATAAAGCTTTTGAATATCGCTATGAGCCCTACTACTGCGATTATCATCGGCAAAATAGATACAAAGCCCAAGGTCGCCTTGATAAGTGATTGCTTAAATGTTAGTGGTTGCTTCTCTTCTTTCATTTATCCTCTTTGATATTATTTAATAACAATAACGCATCTTTGTAAATAGGCTCATCGATAAAACCATATCTATCATCCATAAAACCATTGATTCCATTGGCGCTGTTTAGCTCAAAAATCTCTTTGATATATCTTGCTCTCTCTATATCATATTTTTCAATATCAAATACGCTATTGGCTATCTTGACCTGCTGCGGACCCATACAGGCTTTGGAGCTAAAACCCAAGCTCTTCTCATACTCGCACCACCTCTTGAAGCCATCTATATCTTTATAATCTTGATACATAAATGACACGGCTTGCAGATCACTCATACTGCACTCAAGCAGAAACTTTGTCAAGATATAATCTATAGTAGCGTTGCCAATCTTCAGAAGCGATTGTGGCAATCCAAGAGATGACAAGAGATCCAAAATACCAAGATTGGCGGTGGTAAACCTGTCATCAATCTTTAGTGAAGCAATAT
>CAZVPN010000024.1:0-11307 GCA_964628135.1 uncultured Campylobacterales bacterium | reverse complement strand
ATTGAGCGTAATGCAATCTGCCTCAAGATTATCTATGCGATTTAGATGCTTTAGATTGAGTGGATTTAGCATCATATTTGAGCGACACCTGTTTTTAGCTGCTCTTAGTTTTTGCTTGGTGCCAAACATCTCTATGCGTTCGTTTATGCTGCTATTTTCTATATTTTTTATATCTTCAAAAATCATAACAAACTATATCATAATTTGATTTTAGATATTATGGCACTTAGGAGAAAATATGGCACACTATATACTTTTTGACACAGAGACTACAGGCAATCAAGAGCAGGATAGAATCATCCAAGTGGGCGCAATGATACTATCTGTCAATAGAGATATAGAGGTCTACGATGAGCTTTGCAGTAGCGAACAAGAGATATCTTTAGAGGCTATGGAAGTGCATCATATCACGCCCGATATGATTGAAAACAAGCCTCCATACACTCAAACAAAATTTGCCAAAAGAGTAGAAGAGCTAAACAGCAATGAGAATTATCTCATAGCACACAATATTTCATTTGATCTGGGAATGATCCAAAAAGAGGGCTTTATCAACAAATATCAACTTGTCGATACTCTCAGATGTGCCAAGCATCTCTATCCAGATCTGTCATCACATAGACTTCAATATCTGCGATATGCCTTGGGGCTATACAAAAATGAGACGCTAGAAGCAAAAAAGATCGGCATCGCAATAAAAGCGCACGAAGCTATAGGCGATGTATTGATACTCAAGCTTCTGCTTAGCAAACTCAAAGAGCAGATTATACAAAAGTTTCCCGACCAAAATGTAATGGATAAGCTTGTTGCACTGACAAATACACCGGTACTGATGAAGGAGTTTAAGTTTGGCAAATACAAAGGTAGGAGCATACAAGATATTGCAAGAGAGGATATGGGATATCTGAAATGGATGCGAAAAAATCTCGATCTAGATGATGATATGTGTTATACACTTGATCACCATATTGAGCAGTATTAATAAATTTTTGGATATAATATGAAAAAATATCAACGGACAGACAATGGGTGATAAATTACAAAGCATTGACCTTCAATTGCCGTATCTTCAGATGGGATCAGGCTTTATGATCGGTCTATCGACCGGCTACTTTCTCAAAAAAAGCTTCAAAGCTCTTTTGATACTGATGGGACTTATTATAGTAGCAATGTTTGTGCTTGAGAGTCAAGGTGTAATCACTATAAACGAATCAAGTCTTGATCAAACTGTCAATGCCGGAACTGGGGCTTTCAAAAACTTACTCACATTTGTCAAAGATAGACTTGACAAGCTGACAATTGCAGGCTCAACAAGTGCTGTGGCAGGATTTTTTGTAGGGCTCAAATGGGGATAAGTATCGTTTTAAATTTTGAGTTGCGTAAAATATTATGTTAGTCCATATTTGTTGCTCCGTCGATAGTCACTATTTTTTGCAAAAACTTCAAGCAGACTATCCAGACGAGAGACTTATTGGCTTTTTTTATGATCCAAATATCCATCCATATAGCGAATATTATCTGAGACTTTTAGATGTCAGACGCAGCTGCAAACTACTTGGAATAGAATTGATCGAGGGCGAATATGACTATGAGGGGTGGATCGATGCAGTCAGAGGTCTAGAAAATGAGCCGGAGAAAGGCTCTAGATGCAGTGTGTGCTTTGATAGAAGATTTGAAGTCACTGCACAAAAAGCCGTGGAGTTATCGCAGACAAGCTTCACCTCTACACTACTAACATCTCCCAAAAAATCACTCAGACAGCTCAAAGCCTCAGGAGATATGCTTGCACAAAGATATAATATAAAATTCATTGCACCCGATTATCGCAAAGCCTCAGGCACACAAGAGCAAAACATCATAGCAAAAGAGTCAAAACTCTATCGTCAAGACTACTGTGGATGCCTATATGGACTCACGATGCAAAGAGATCAGCAAGATAGATTGGCCGATGAGCTATTTTCACCTATTTCAAGACAGATCCAGCCCGAATCTATCGAAGCAAGAGTAAAGCTTTATGAGAAGCGAATAGAGCTGGAGGAGAGTGACATAGAGTATCGTATCATCAAAGAGAGATTTTACAATTGGCGTATCTTGCAAGGCTGGCTCAAAGTCAATAAAAATGTAGTCGCATCACACTTCCTACCCTACTCTACACTCAAAAAAACCTACACAAGAGGTCGCATAGAGTATCAAGTAGGAGCACTGCACTATCTTGGCAGAGATGAAGTCAAATTTATTTCACTGGATAGCTATAACAATATCGCCAAAACAAACTACAAAAGCGTCAAAGAGTTGATATACAACCCTCCAAGTTTTGAGGATGAGACAAATCTCAGAGAGAAGATATTGAACTCACCTTATGATATCAGCACAGTAGTTGTGGTAGATGCTATTCCTGATCAAAAAGTAGAAATATATCTCGATGCAAAGAGATATGAAGATGTCAGAGATAGGCTAATTATATTGCCATAAACCATATATTTACATACTTTTGGTAAAATATCAGACAAAAATCAAAAAGGCAATATATGCTGTTAAATGTCACAGATATTACAAAATTATTACCACATAGATATCCATTTTTGCTTGTTGACAGAGTTACCAAACTTGAAAAAGACAAAGAGGTTGAAGCTTATAAAAACATATCTGTCTCAGAACCTGTTTTTCAGGGTCATTTCCCTGGACATCCTATATATCCGGGTGTTATGATAATTGAGGGAATGGCGCAGGCAGGCGGGATATTGGCGTTTAAAAGCCTTGATGATGTGGATGTGGACAATAAAGTGGTCTACTTTATGAGTATAGACAAGGCCAAATTCAGGTCGCCAGTAACTCCGGGAGATAAGCTGGTATACAAAATTTCCGTACTCAAAAAAAGATCTGCCATATGGCAATTTGAAGCCAAAGCATATGTTGATGACAAAATTGTGGCCGAAGCAGAGCTTAAAGCTATGATAGTAGATAAATAAAGGAATATAATGCCATTGAAAAAATGTAATTTTTGCGGAAGTCCGGAAAGCAGTGAGAACCCATTAATTGCAGGTGAAGATGCACATATATGCTCCAACTGTGTTATCTCAGCTTACAAAATTCTTTTTGGCGATGACGAACAAGAGCCGATTAGTGATTTTGAACCACAACTGCTCACTCCAAAAGAGATTAAGAATGTTCTTGATCAGTATATTATTGGACAGAATGAAGCAAAGAAAACACTCTCTGTTGCTGTTTATAATCATTATAAAAGACTTTTCAAAAAAGAGACCCAAAGCGATGTTGAGATAAATAAATCAAATGTGCTTCTCATAGGTCCTACAGGAAGCGGCAAGACACTTTTGGCGCAAACCATAGCCAGATTTCTAGATGTGCCTATAGCGATTACGGATGCCACCAATCTTACAGAGGCCGGATATGTAGGTGAAGATGTAGAAAATATCCTGACAAAACTTCTCCAAGCTGCAGATGGCGACATCAAAAGAGCGGAGATGGGCATTGTCTTCATAGATGAAGTTGATAAGATAGCCAGAATGGGTGAAAACAGATCTATTACTCGTGATGTCTCCGGAGAGGGTGTACAGCAGGCGCTGCTCAAACTGATCGAAGGCTCCATTGTCAATATTCCGCCCAAAGGGGGTAGAAAGCACCCAAATCAGGAGTTTATGCAGATAGATACCAGCAATATTCTGTTTATTTGTGGCGGAGCTTTTGATGGACTCAATGAAATAATTGGCAGGCGATTGGGCTCAAACACAATGGGCTTTGGTCAAGAAAAACGAAGCAAAAGCGAAGAGCAGGATCTTGTGCATTTGGTTGAGAGCGATGACCTTGTAAGGTTTGGTCTAATACCGGAACTTATCGGAAGAATGCACGTAATCGCTACACTCAGCCAAATTACCAAAGAGGATATGGTTCGCATACTTCAGGAGCCAAAGAACTCTATACTCAAACAGTATAAAAAGCTCTTTGAGATAGATGGTGCCGACTTGACCTTTGAGGAAGATGCTCTATCAATGATAGCCCAGAAGGCAATAGAGAGAAAAACCGGCGCAAGAGGTTTGCGCTCGATTATGGAAGAGGTTCTTTTGGATATAATGTACAACTTGCCAGAGCTTGAAGGGTATGAGGTCGTCATTACTTCGGATGTCATAAGCAAAGGGGCAGAGCCTCTATATATAAAAAAGAAAAAAAGCGCTTAAATAAAAGGATATAATTATTATGGGATTTTTTAGAAGATTGTTCGGATCATTTTCAAAGGACCTTGCTATAGATCTTGGCACAGCCAATACCATTGTGCTTATCAAAGGTCAGGGTATAAGCATCAATGAACCGTCAGTAGTAGCAATACAGGTAGATAAGCATGGTCATGAAACCATACTTGCCGTAGGACAGGAGGCCAAAGAGATGGTTGGCAAAACTCCCGGCAATATAAAAGCTATAAGACCCATGAAAGATGGCGTTATCGCAGATTTCAGAACTACTGAAATGATGATAGAGCATTTTATAAAAAAGGTGCACGGCAAAGGAATATACTCACCAAGAATTATCATCTGTGTTCCATACGGTTTGACCCAGGTTGAAAGAAAAGCCGTTAGAGACTCTGCTATAAATGCGGGAGCAAGATTTGTCTATCTTATAGAGGAACCTATGGCCGCTGCCATAGGAGCTGGACTGCCTGTCAAAGACCCTAATGGCAACCTTGTTGTCGATATAGGAGGAGGCACAACAGAGATAGGCGTGATTTCACTCGGCGGGCTCGTAATAAGCAAATCTATCAGGGTAGCAGGAGATAAACTTGATGCATCAATAGTTGACTATATAAAAAGAAAATTCAATCTTTTGACAGGTGATAGGGTGGCTGAAGAGTTGAAAATAAAAATAGGGACAGCGATCAAACTGGATGAGAACTTATCCACTACTGTGAGGGGGCGAGATCAGCTTGAGGGCATTTTGACATCTGTAGAGATTACCAGCGAACACATACGTGAAGCTATATCTGAACCATTGAGGCAAATTGCTGAAGCGCTTAAAACCGTGCTTGAAGATACACCACCCGAACTCGCAGGAGATATTGTAGAAAATGGCATTGTTCTTACCGGCGGTGGTGCATTGATAAGAGGGCTTGACAAATACCTTTCTGATGCCGTAAAACTTCCGGTTTATGTGGCAGAGGATCCTCTTTTGGCAGTTGCAAAGGGTACAGGAAAAGTATTGGACGAGTTAGATACGCTGCAACAGACCTCTTTTGAAGACTAACTGAGACATGAAACACAAAGTAGTCTTTATTATACTTCTGCTGGTGGCTCTCGCTGCTGTTTTTTTTCAAAAAAATCAAACTTTTCACAATAGTTTGTTACACATCATCAATCCTATAAAGAGCGGATATAGAAAAGTAACACAGATGGTTGAAGATAAAAGCAACAGCTACATTTTTCAAAAAGAGTCAATTGCCAAACTAACCAAAGAAAATCGCATACTTAAGAAATATCTTCTCGATCAGACACAGTACCTGCAGCAAGTGGATATTTTATTTAAAAAGCTCCCTACCCTTGAAAAACTCCCCTATAAAAGCATAGCTTTGGTAGAAACGATATCTTATACCAAACTGAACAGCTTCAACAAGATACTTCTGACCAACCCGAAAAAAATGAAACTGGAAGAGGACAAGGCATATGGATTGATACAGAACAATTCAGTTGGCGGAACTGCTATATATAAAAAAGGTAACTTGTATGGATACCTTAGCTCCAATCCCAGATGTAAATTTGCAATTTTTATCGGTAAAAATCGTACCCCAGGAATAATTCAAGGTCTAAATGCAGACACTATGATGATAAAATATATACCGAAATGGGCAAATATTAAAAAAGGCGACAGAGTTGAGACAAGTGGTCTTGACGGTATATTTTTTGCAAACATTCCGGTTGGCACTATCAAAAGTATCCATGTGGGTGATAGCTATAAGACAGCTTATGTAAAGACTTTTGCTGACAATGCACACCCTGATATATATTTTCTTATAACAGATGCAAAACCTAGATTGGTATCTTATTATGAACAAAACAGTTCATTCCCTGGAGAAAAATACCAAGTCAAAATAGGAAATGAGAATCAAAAAGACCAAAATATAACAAGCATTCCAAAAACTTTGCAGACAAAAGAATCTGAGGTAGACTTGAGTGAATTTGAAATACCTAAAGAGCCTTCAGGAAACAATAAATCTTCACAAGCACAAAAACAGGAAAACAGCAGTAAAAAACTGCCTAAAAAAATAAAAAAACCGACTACCTTTAAAAAAATGGAAAAAATAAATATTCAAAACAGCATCAAGCCTGCATCAGAGCCGACAAATATTGCTCTGCCTGCAGAGAAAAAACCTCAGAAAAAAAGACGAAATCCACTTGATATCTTCAAGTGATTTCAGAGCCCTCTATAGTAGTTTTGGCTATAATGTCCAACTAAAATCAAGGTGCTTTCCTCATGCCTAAACGCGAAGATATCAAAACAATTTTACTTATAGGTTCAGGTCCTATTGTGATAGGTCAAGCCAGCGAATTTGACTACTCCGGCACGCAAGCTGCCAAGACACTCAAAGAGCTTGGCTATCGTGTAGTGCTTATCAACTCAAATCCAGCTACCATAATGACCGATCCGGGATTTGCAGATAGAACTTATGTGGAACCCATAACCGAAGATGTAATTCACAAAATCATCAAAAAAGAGAGTGTAGATGCCATACTCCCTACTATGGGTGGTCAGACTGCTCTGAATGTAGCAATGAGTATGTATGAAAAGGGTATGCTCAAAGGCGTTGAGTTTTTGGGTGCAGATCCAGAAGCGATAAAAAAGGGTGAAGATAGACAAGCCTTTAAAGAGGCTATGCAAAAAATAGGTATGGATCTGCCTATATCAAAGTATGCCTACAATATGGATGAGGCCCTAGAGGCTGCCAAAGAGATCGGATTTCCTCTGATTATCCGTGCATCCTACACTCTTGCCGGCGGCGGAAGTGGAGTAGCCTACAATATGGATGAGTATAAAGAGATAGTCAAGGGTGGACTTGAAGCTAGCCCTATATCTGAAATACTTATAGAGGAGTCGCTGCTAGGCTGGAAAGAGTATGAGATGGAGGTAATTCGCGACAGAGAGGACAACTGCATCATAGTCTGCTCCATCGAAAACCTTGATCCAATGGGTGTGCATACCGGAGACTCTATCACTATAGCCCCTGCCCTGACTCTGACGGACAAAGAGTATCAGCATATGCGTGATGCCTCCTTTGCTATTTTGCGTGAAATTGGAGTCGATACAGGCGGTTCAAATGTTCAGTTTGCTATCCATCCTGAGACAGGCAGAATGATAGTGATAGAGATGAACCCAAGAGTCTCACGCTCCTCGGCTCTAGCATCCAAAGCTACGGGATATCCTATTGCCAAGGTCGCTACTATGCTGGCTGTTGGCTTTACTCTTGATGAAGTTACCAATGATATCACAGGCACTCCTGCAAGTTTTGAGCCTGTAATTGATTATATAGTCACCAAAGTTCCTAGATTTACATTCGAAAAATTCCCACAAGCCGATTCTACGCTAACTACTGCGATGAAATCGGTAGGAGAAGCTATGAGTATAGGAAGGACATTCAAAGAGTCCATCCAAAAAGCTCTATGTTCGCTTGAGACCGGACTTAGTGGATTTGAAAAGATCTCTTGCGATCCCGAAACATTAATCAGGGAGATAAGACGCCCGCACGAAAAGAGAATACTCTATATCTATGAAGCTCTGCGTCGCGGCATGATGGTAGATGCCGTGTATGATCTGTGCAAAATCGACAGATGGTTTCTATATCAGCTTGAAGAGCTTGCACAACAAGAGAAGCAGATAGATATCTCTATCCTGACGGATGAAAATAGACTAAGAAAAATCAAAGCAGATGGCTTTAGTGATGCGATGATAGCCAAAATCATCAATGACAAAGAGGGGCTATCGCTAAATGAAAATGACATCTATACAGCCAGAGAGAAAATGGGTATAGTGTTGGAGTATAATGAGGTAGATACCTGTGCAGCAGAGTTTAAAGCACTTACACCATACCTATACTCCACCACCAATATCACAAAACTTCCACAATCTCTAACACCAAATAGCAAGACTGAAGAGAAGAAAAAGGTTTTGGTGATCGGAGGGGGTCCAAACCGCATAGGACAAGGCATAGAGTTTGACTACTGCTGTGTGCATGCCTCATTTGCACTTGAAGATATGGGCATGACATCTATCATGTATAACTGCAACCCTGAGACGGTCTCTACAGATTATGATACATCTGACATTTTGTATTTTGAGCCTATAGATTTTGAGCATGTTAGAAGTGTGATAGAAAAGGAGCAGCCAGATGGCGTAATAGTGCATTTTGGAGGTCAAACACCACTCAAACTTGCCAAAAATCTCACTGCAATAGGTGCAAAGATATCCGGCACCTCCGCCAAAGTGATTGATATGGCAGAGGATAGAGAGCTATTTTCTGCGTTTATCAAAAAAATAGGTCTCAAGCAACCAGACAACGGCACTGCATTTGCCAAAGATGAGGCTATGAGCATAGCCAATCGCATAGGATATCCGGTGCTTGTGCGTCCAAGTTTTGTGCTTGGCGGACGAGGTATGAAGACAGTCTATAGCGATAGTGAGCTTAGAGAGTATATGGATGAGGCTGTTAGCGTATCCAATGATGCACCTGTGCTAATAGATAAATTTTTGGATAATGCCATCGAGTTAGATGTGGATGCTATCAGTGATGGCAAAGATGTCTATATCGGCTCTATTATGCAACATATCGAAGAGGCGGGCATACACTCAGGTGACTCTGCTTGTTCACTTCCTCCCGTATCTATATCTTCTAAGCTGCAAGATGAAGTCAAAAGACAAACTGCCGAGATTGCACTTGGACTT
Source organism: uncultured Campylobacterales bacterium (assembly GCA_964628135.1). GTDB lineage: Bacteria > Campylobacterota > Campylobacteria > Campylobacterales > Sulfurovaceae > JAAXPZ01. Next base: position 2,370 of record CAZVPN010000024.1, on the reverse strand, counting down.
GGAGTCGTGGGATTGCTCAATATTCAATACGCTATCCACAAGGGTGAGATATACCTCATAGAGGTAAACCCAAGAGCATCGCGAACAGTTCCTTTTGTATCCAAGGCTACCGGCATACCGCTTGCCAAGGTAGCAACAAGAGTGATGATACAAGGCAATCTAAGGGAGGCTTTGAAATTTTATGACACCTTTGGTGTTGTTGATTTCGACAAAAAAATTATGGAGCCGACACTCAAAAATCATATAGCCGTCAAAGAGGCTGTATTTCCATTCAATAAGCTTCCAGGATCCGATCTAATCCTTGGACCTGAGATGAAATCCACCGGTGAAGTAATGGGCATTAGCTCCAACTTTGGTATGAGTTTTGCCAAGAGTCAGTTTGCATCCAAAAATGATATACCTCTAGAGGGCAAAATATTTATATCACTTACAGAGATCGACAAGCCACACGCAGGAGAGATTGGCAAAATGTTTGTAGATCTTGGTTTTGAGCTTGTAGCCACTTCAGGCACGCACAAAGCCCTACAAGATGCAGGTGTAGCCTCTACAAAGGTGCTCAAGATATCCGAAGGACGCCCAAATATCGATGATATGATACGCAACGAAGAGATAGCAATTGCTATAAATACCTCTGATAACTCCAGCAGCAAAAGCGATGCCAAAACAATCCGACAATCAGTCCTTGCCAATCATGTAGCCTACTTTACCACAATAGCAGCTGCCAGAGCAACGGCTGAAGCCATAAGAGAGCTCAAAGAGCAAAAAGGCATCATTGAGCCAAAAGCTTTGCAAGATTACTTATCTTAAGTAGTTTACAAAAGCCTTTTGGCTTTTGTGACCTTTATACAAAATTTAAATTATCTGTTTTGATCAGCAAAATCTTTCATCAACTCCACAAGAGCTTCCACACCATCAATACTCATAGCATTGTATATAGATGCTCTAAGCCCACCTACGCTTCTGTGACCCTTTAGCCCTATCATACCGGCATCTTGAGTAGCTTTCACAAGCTTAGCCTCCAACTCTGCATCTCCATCCTTGATATTGAATGAGACATTCATAAGACTTCTTGACTCCTTATCGGCATGAGCTACATAAAATCCATTTGAGCTATCGATCGCATCATACAGCAGGTTTGCCTTTTGCTGATTGATTTTGGATATCGCCTCTATGCCACCTTTTGATTTGAGCCATTTCATAGTGAGATTGAGCATATATATACCAAATGTCGGTGGAGTATTGTATAGTGAATTTGCATCTGCATGAGTTTTGTATCGAAGCATCGTAGGGGTGCTATCTTTGACCCTATCAAGAAGTGAATTTTTGATGATTACGATAGTTACCCCAGAAGGTCCTGCATTTTTTTGTGCTCCGGCATATAGCATATCTACCCTACTCCAATCTACAAGATAAGAGAATATATCACTAGAGGCATCAACCACAAGAGGTGCTTTGGTTTGCGGAAACTCTTTGTATTGGGTGCCGTATATTGTATTGTTGGATGTGATATGACAATAATCTGCATCATCGCCAAACTCAACCTTTGGGATATTGCGATATCCATTCTCTTTGCTGCTTGCGACGATAGTTGGCTCAATACCTTGTATAGTAGCCTCTTTGATAGCCTTTTGAGACCACACACCCGTATCTGCATACTCCACTTTGCCACCCATATATAGATTCATAGGCACCATTGCAAACTGCATAGATGCACCACCCTGCAAAAAGAGCACACTATAATCATCCGGCACCTTATATAGCTCTCTTATCAACTCTATGGCCTCATTATGCACCCTATCATACATTGCAGAGCGATGAGAAGCCTCCATTATACTCAAACCATTGCCCTCAAAATCCACCAAATTTGCCTGAGCCTCCTTAAGCACCTCCAAAGGTATAGTAGATGGACCCGCTCCAAAATTATATACTCTACTCATATCAATTCCCGTAAATAAAGATTTTGAACGGATTATACTCTCAATCTACTTAGGGTATAATCAAATTGATATTTAAACGGAGGTCGCAATTTGAATAGCAAAATCTATCTAATCCAAACCGACACAACTATAGGTTTCGTATCTCAAGATGCATCTAGACTAACAAGCATCAAAAAGCGTCCACCGCACAAACATTACATATGCACACTAGATAGCCTCAAAAGATTAAAAAAATTTACAAGAGTGCCACAAAGCCACAAAAACAGAATCCGCAGATCCTGCAAAAGCACTTATATTATGCCAAATGGCAGATCCTATAGAGTGGTTTGTGATCCCAAGCACAAAAGCTTTCTTGAGAGCATAGGCGGATGGGCATTTAGCACATCGGCAAATATCTCCGGCAAGAAGTATGATGAGGAGTGGGCAAGAAGCG
>CAZVPN010000023.1:0-14838 GCA_964628135.1 uncultured Campylobacterales bacterium | reverse complement strand
AAGAGGAGCTTGATGAGCTTTTGAAGGTGATGAAAACACCTGCAATGAACCATGAGATTAGAGCTACTTACGGTGCTATTGCATATGCTATGAAAGATTTTATGAATACTATTGCAAGTAGAGTTGAGCAAAAAATCAAAGAGCGTAAAAAGGTTAAACATAATTTAAATAAAAATAACTGATTGCACGCTATTTATTTGGTCCATATCCTCCTCCCCCTGGTGTATATATGCACAGCTTATCTCCACTTTTAATAGAGAAGCTGCTCCTTGATGGTACAAAATAGGTTATGCCATCTTTTATCAATATATTTTTACCTTTTTGTCCGTCTCTACCACCCTTGACCCCCTTTGGGGCAAACACTCTTCTCTCTGTCAGTATAGATACATCCACATCTTCCAAAAAGCGATATTCTCTAATCAGCCCGTCGCCTCCGTCAAACAGCCCATCTCCTCCACTCCCGTCTCTTATTGAAAATCTCATTATCTGAACCGGGTACTCCCTCTCAATAATCTCTACATCTGTGATTTTAGTGTTGGTCATATGCGTATGTATACCATCTGCACCATTGCCGGATGACGTAGCTCCAGAACCTCCCCCAATAGTTTCATAAAAACCAAAATTCTCGTTTCCAAAGGTTATATTGTTCATGCATCCCTGAGAATTTGCAGCGTAGCCAAATGCTCTAAGGATCACATCTACTATCCTTTGCGAACTAGTTACATTACCACCCACAACAGCTGCATTTTTGGAAGGATTTAAAAATGAGTTATTATCAAGTCTAATCTCTATAGGTAGGATTATTCCTTCATTTAGAGGTATATCCTCTCCCAGCATTACCCTAAGTGAATATATAACAGCTGATTTGAGCACTGAATATGGTGTGTTTTGATTGCTTAGCAGTTCGATTGAACTCCCTCTGAAATCAAAAACAGCCCTTCCTTGTTCGGTGGCATAAGATGAAAAGGATATAACTGCCCCATTATCGAGATAATCCACCTCCGATACTTTACTCTCTTTGAATTTTTTTAAAAATCCCTCTATTTTCTCTTGAGATATCGCGAGTATCTGCTCTGTAAAGTAGTTAAACTTATCAACATCCTGCACATATAAAGCATGGAGCTCATTTATTCCTACCCTGTTGGCACTGATTGCAGCTTTGATATCACTTATATTTTCATCTATTTTTTTAGCACCCGATTCTGAAAATATTGCCCTTAGTCTGTCCTCTTGAAACTCACCATTCAAAAGAACTTCAAACGCCTCTATCAATGCCCCCTCCTCATCAAGCGAGATAGAGTTAGACGGCATACTTCCTGCACTGATCCCGCCTATATCTGCATGATGTCCTCTACTGGCAACAAAAAATAGAGCCTTGCCATCCTCTATATATGGAGTTACTATTGTAATGTCGGGCAAATGAGAACCACCCTCATATGGAGCATTACTGATATATGCAACATCTGTACCATAGCTTGCAAATCTATTTTCAAATTTATCAATAATTGCTTTTACTACTTCGCTCATAGAGCCTAAATGTACAGGGATATGAGGAGCACTTGAGATCAGGTTGCCTTTGGCATCAAAAAGGGCACAAGAGAAATCAAGTCTCTCCTTTATATTGACAGAGCTTGCACTCCTCTGGAACATATCGCCCATCTTGGTGGCTATGAACTCAAAGCGGTTTTGATATAGTGCCAGCTCCACCTCTCTGATGGTCTGCTGTTTGCTTTTCAGAGGAGAGATCTCTATCTCTATATCTCCATACTCATTTACAACAGCTTTGCTTGCTTCATCAAGCACTATAGTCGAGCTATCTTGTATAATAATAGCAGGGCCATACATCACCTCTCCTGGTGCTGCCGAAGTATAAAGTTTTGCCTCTTGCTCTCTGCCGTTTATATATAGTTTTGCACTCTTTGCAATAGATCTTTTTTGATTTTCTATCTTCTCTCTTTGTGGAGTTTTAAAGTATTTTATAAGATCTACTTTTATTGAGTCGATTACAATTTCTTTCTCCTGTAAAAAACCAAATATTCTGCGATGCTTTTGCTCAAACTCTACTTCAGGATCATCTTCCCCTACTTCTATCTTAAAAGAGTTGCCTCTATATCTAAGCAATAGAGATTTTTTAATCTCATCAAAATCATCTTGTTTGAACTCTTCAAACAATTCATCAATATTACTGTCATCAAGGGGCTTTTCTACGCTTTTAACTATAGTTTGAGAATAATCACTTGAGATGATGCCGATAGCTGATAGAATACCGCTATCTTTGTGAATAAAAATCTTTTTTATACCAAGTATCCTTGCCACGCCGACGGCATGCTGACCGCCTGCACCACCAAAGGCACATAATATGTGGTCACTAACATCGATGCCTTTTTTTACCGTTATCTCTTTGATAGCATTTGCCATCTTTTCATTTGCTACATCAATAAACCCTTCAGCAATATCATAAGCACTCTTGCCCATATTTTTGGCAAGTTCCTCAAAAGCTTTTAGGCTCAAATCTCTATCAAGAGCTTCGTTCTGCCCCTGACCAAATATACTCGGGAAAAACTCAGGCACTATTCTTCCTGTCACTATATTGGCATCTGTAACGCTCAAAAATCCATCTCTTTTGTAGCATATTGGGCCGGGGTTGCTACCTGAGCTCTCCGGACCTACCACAAACATTCCATCTCTAACAAAAAGTCTGCTTCCTCCTCCTGATGCCACAGTGTGTATATCTACTGTTGGAGTAACTATCTGTATGCCATTGATCTCATCACTATATTTTAGCTCAATCTCTCCATCATATCTTGACACATCAGTGCTGGTGCCACCCATATCAAAACCTATCAAAGGAGTCCCTTTGTAGATAGATTTTAGAGCTACCACACCTCCTGACGGTCCACTCATCAAAGAGTATGCACCACTAAACTCATCAAACCCGCTTAGATTGCCGTCTGATTTCATAAAATAGCTCTTGGAAATATCGCCCTTGAGCTCCTGCCGTATATTCTCCTTATATCTCTGTAGCACTTGATTTAGATATGCATTGACCAGAGCTGTATCACCCCTGTCTATCATCTTGATTGTCTGACTTATTTCAGATGATAGAGATATATTTACAAAGCCAAGTTCTCTGAGCAATTTTTTTGCCTTTTGTTCATGAATATTGTTTTTGTATGAATGCAAAAACAGCACAGCCACCGCTTTGTCTCGTGGAATATCTCGCACCTTTTCAATAAATTGCTCTCTATCAAACTCTCTAAGTATATTGCCCTCACTGTCTAACCTCTCATCCACCTCTACTACTTGATCATAAAGAATATCTCTATTGTGTGGATTCAAGGCAAAAAGCTCTTTTCTACTCTGGTATCCTATTTTTATTATATCTCCAAAGCCTTTGGTGGTAATCAGGAGTGCAGGAGTATCTTTGCGCTCAAGCAAAGCATTGGTACCAACCGTTGTACCAAGTTTGACAAATTCAAATCTTTCCAGATCCACTCTCTCTCCATTTTTTCCAACCTCATTACCAAAGATATCTTTCAAGATTAGCCGCATCCCCTCGCTATTGGCATCTTTGTAGGCAAAATGTTCACTAAGTATCTTTTTAGTATATATTTTATCTTTATATATGGCATATATATCACAAAATGTTCCGCCTCTATCTATAGCTATTTTTATTTTTTGCATTACTATATCCTTATGCTTTGTTAATAATCTTGAAAATTACTTGCCTATCATATTGTTTGGCAGATATGTAGCTATTTCTGGAAAAATAGTTACTACAGCAACTATCAGGATCATAATCATAAAAAATGGAAAGGTCGCTTTGACTATGTAGCCTATCTCTTCCCCTGATATACTCTGTATCACAAACAGTGAAAAACCGACAGGCGGTGTAATCTGACTTAGTTCTACCATAAATACCAGAAATATACCAAACCATAGAGGATCATATCCTGCATGCACTACTATGGGTAGGACTATAGGCAGGGTCATAACGACTATAGAGATACCGTCAAGTATCATTCCTAAAAATATATACATTATACCAATGACCAAGATTAGAGCATAAGCAGAGAGTCCAAGCCCTGCTATATATTCACTTATAGCTCTGGCAATACCTAAGAATCCTACAACTTGAGATAAGAAACTCGCGCCGACAATTATAAAACTTATCATAGAGGTTGTCTTGACGGAGTTAAGTAGTGCCTCTTTAAATATCTTCCAGTTCAGACTCTTGAAATATGCTGCCAAAACTATCGATCCAAGAACACCAAGAGCAGCTGCCTCGGTAGGAGTTGCAAATCCTGCATATATACTTCCAAGCACCAACGATATAAGCAACATGATAGGCACAAGCTCTTTGATGGATATGATTTTCTGCTGCCAAGAAAATCTCTCATGCTGCTTTGGAACAACATTTTTATCTATAGAGGCGGCAATTATAATATAGATAGAATATGCACCGGCCAGAAGCAGACCTGGAAATATACCTGCAATAAAAAGCTTACCTATAGAAACATCTGAAAGCACTCCATAGATGATCATGATCAGACTTGGAGGTATCAAAAATCCAAGTGTTCCGCTACCAGCCAGTGAGCCAACTGCAAGTTTTTTACTATAACCTCTCGATTTTAGTTCGGAGAGAGTTATTTTTCCTACTGTTGCCGTTGTTGCAGCTGATGATCCTGATACTGCCGCAAAAAGGGAGCAGGCAGCTACATTGACATGCAGTAATCTGCCTGGGACTCTGGTAAGCCAAGGCATAAGACCATTGAGTAGCCTTGTAGAGATAGACGAATGATAGAGTACCTCTCCCATAAAGATAAACATTGGCAAGGCAGCAAGTGACCATGAATTGAGAGAGTCATACAAGGATCCTGCCAAAAGATCGCCTGCTTTGCTAAAGATACTTATAGTTGGGGGCAAATGGTGTTCATACAAAAGCATGCCTGCCATTCCAGTCAGCATCAAGGATGCACCTATCCATATAGAACTGAGCAAAAATATAAACATCACTGCAACCAGCACAACTGTCAAAATCAAAGGATCACTTATCACCCTGTATCCTTTTGAGTATAAATGCGACTACTGCTACGGAAAATATTGACAAACCCACTACTATTGGAATTTGGGTAAGATACAGAGGGGTCTCTGAAACTCCTTCAGAAACCATCTCCATCTCTTTGGACTCTATCATAAAATTCCAACTGTAATATAAAGCAAAAAACAACATAGCAAGCAACATCAATCCAGATAAAATATCTGCCCATCGTTTTATATTGCTGGATAGTTTGCTTGTAATGATCGTTATGCGTATATGTCCATTTTCTCTAAATGTATATGCAAGCCCCAAAAAGACAGAAGCAAGAAAAAAATACCCGCTATACTCATCTGCAAGCATAGTAGAGTAATCAAACAAAGATCTTCCAATAATCTCAACAGTTATCAAAGCTACAAGTGCCAATATTAGCACAGATGACAGAATAGCTCCCAGTAATGAGAGCTTTCTGCTCAATAGCAGAATCTTATCTATCATCGCTATTTTCTATATGCATTAAATATCTTTTTGATATCCTCTCCAGCATCTTTAAGATATGCATCAAGCATTTTTTTACCCACTTCATCAAGCTCAGATTTAAGTTTATCACTTGCTTCTGATATCACCATCTTGTGATTAGCCAATGCTTTTAGTGCTACCTTGTCTTCATTTTTACTTGCTTCCCACTGTGCTGCTTCAGTCTCTTTTGCTGCTTTCAGTATTGCTTTTTGTTGATCAGGGGTTAGTGCATTCCAGTAGTCAAGATTGATAGTGACTGCCTGTAAAGGATATGCATAGTTGATCTTTGTAAAGTGGCTCAAAACTTCCCAAAGTTTTCCATCTTTGCCGGATGCTGAAGAAGTAACAACACCATTCACTAAACCTGTTTGAAGTGCCGAATATACCTCTCCCCATGGTAGAGCAACAGCATTTCCTCCGGCCATTTTAATAAAATTAGCAGAGTTCTTATCGTAAGTTCTTACCTTTACCCCCTTTAGATCGGCAGTTGAATTAATAGCCTTTTTTGTATATATGCCACTTGGTGGCCAGCTGACAGCATAGAGCATCTTTTGATTCCATTTTTTAGCTACTGCATCATATGCGGGCTTTGACAGCTGATATAGTTTAAATGCCTCATCATAGTTTTTTGCCACAAAAGGAAGGGCAGATATACCAAAGACCTTGCCGCCACCCGCAGTGAATGGAATGAACATATCAGTCATCGGCGCAGTGCCATCCTTGACAGCTTTCAATGGATTTCCTTTAACCAAAGAACTTCCAGGATGCACTTTTATCTTTACTGTACCGTTGGTATATTTTTCAACAAGCTTGGCAAAGTTTTCCGCGCCTTTTGTGTGAAAATTATTAGCTCCATACTTTGCATTTAGGTCAAGTTTTGTTACGCCTCCCGCAAACAGTGCTACAGTGGCAAACATAGTAACAATCAATTTCTTCATCATTTTTTCTCCTTTTGAAGTTAGTTGTAGAATAAATATATAATACCTATAATGAAATATTAATGAATTTTTTATGAAACTTATAAAAAAATGAAGGGTTGCTACTTTTTGCTACTTCTCTACCGCGATTATGAAGAATTGGATCTATGACCCTATCCTCATCCTCACGCTCTGTTCATGAGCAGTAAGTCCTTCGGTGTGAGCTATCATGGCACACTGTTCTCCTATCTCATCAATGCCCTGTTTGCTCATTGAGATGATTGATGATTTTTTCAAGAAGTTCTCTACGCTAAGGGGTGAATAAAACTTGGCTGTTCCGCCTGTAGGCAGGGTATGATTGGGTCCTGCGATATAGTCTCCTATCGGCTCTGGGGTATTTTCTCCCAAAAATATAGCCCCTGCGTGCTTGATTTTTTCTAGTAGTGACATTGGATCTTTGGTCACTACCTCCAAGTGCTCCGGTGCTATCTCATTCATTAGCCCAATCGCTTCATCCATACTCTCTGTTACGATGATTGCACCTCTTTGAATGATAGATTTTCTTGCTATCTCTTCACGACTAAGGGTAGACAAAAACTCATCCACCTTGTTGCTGACGCGATTGGCAAGCTCGGCATCGGTAGTGATGAGTATAGAGCTGGCCATCTCATCATGCTCAGCTTGACTAAGCAGATCGATAGCCAAATAATCCTCCCTAGCACTCTCATCTGCTATGATACCTATCTCTGAGGGGCCTGCTATCATATCAATATTTACCTCACCATAGACCAATTTTTTGGCAGTTGCTACAAAGATATTGCCCGGTCCTGTGATGACATCAACTTTTGGGATTGTCTCCGTGCCGTATGCCATAGCTCCTATTGCCGATGCTCCACCGACCTTGAATAGTTTTTTGACACCACATAAATGGCACGCCGCAAGCAATAATTCATTGAGCTCATTATCTGGTGCCGGTGTGCAAACTATTATATCCTCTACACCTGCCACTTTAGCAGGAATGACATTCATAAGCAGTGAGCTGGGATATGCGGCTTTGCCTCCGGGGATATAGAGACCTGCCCTATCTACCGGAGTAACCTTTTGCCCCAATATTGTGCCACTGTCATCGCTCTCCATCCAAGTTTTTGGCATAAGCTTTTGATGATACGCCTCTATCCGATCATAGGCAAGATATAGAGCATCTCTAAGCTCTGAATCAATATTTTCATAAGCCTCTCTCATCTGCTCTTGGCTTACTGTCAAATCATCATCACTCTGTGGTTGCCATCTATCAAAACGAGCTATCTGCTCTCTTAGAGCTTTGTTGCCACTCTCTCTGATTTCGCTCAAAAGTGTGGATACAGTTTTACTCACACCCTCTATATCCATTTTGCCACGCTCTAGGAGCTCATTGAAATTTGCCTCAAAATTATCATCACTGCTATAAAATATTTTCATCACTATTCCTTGCTCTCAAGTAGGCATAACCTACATCAACTATTTACCAAACAATCACTTTGTAATATCGGGATATCTCCTCTGATAACGCAAAAGCATACTCTCATTGCCAAAAACGCCACCTTGATGAACATACAAGATCGGCTTGTCAAAGAGCTCCTTGTGATCTATCAGAGTTCGCCACCCCGTTGGATCATAGAGCAGATCAAACTCTACTCCTGTTTGCTCTTGTAATTTTAGCCAAATTTTGTAATTTTCTTCATAAAGTTTGCCAAAATGGTGCTTTTTGCCTATGTTTAAAATAGTAGGATGCAGCCCCTTATCCTCCTCAAGCATTGCAAACTGCTTTTGCAAATACTCATCTCCTCCCACACAAGCACAAGTATAGACCTTAGATGAGACTGTTTGTGATTGCATCTTTATCATACTTTTTTGTAAAAATAGTGCCGTAGTTCCCGTGCCTGAAGGCAAAAAAATATTTAAATCTCTGATGCCATTTTTTATCTGCCAATCTATAATCTCTTGGGCTAAAATTTCTATACCATACTCTGCCTCTTTTTGCCTGCCTCCCTCTTGGATAAATAGTGTACTATCTTCAAAAGTTTGAGCAGATGCAATATCTTTGCCCTCTATAATACTCATCCCATTATCCAATGCAGCCTTGTAGTTGCCGTGAGGATTTTTTTTGAGATAATCGGCAATATGATCGACATAATATTCAAACTCCCAACCTCTGATTTTTGCCAAAACCGACAGAGAATACATCGCATTTGATTGAGATGAACCGTAGGATACAATTTTTTCTATATCAGGAAAATCATTTACTAGATAGTAGTATAGCTTGCGTGCCTTATTGCCGGAAAAATGGACATCTATCAAATCATCCCTTTTTAGATATAGACTCAATCCCTCAAACTCTATAGGCTCAATAGGTGTTGGCAAATTCAGCTGCATTAATCATCCTTTTGTTCGTACAAAATTTTACCATAATCAACCAATTCAAACATATATAATAGTAAAATAATTTTTACGAAAAATTGTTTCTAAGGACAATAATATGCAAAGTACACACTATTTTAACCCGAATGGAGAAGAGATTCTTGACGAGAAGATATTTGGTGGCTCGCCTACAGGGTTTGTCGATTTTAATCGCTCCAGATACAAATGGGATACAAATATATATGATCTGATGAATGCCAACACATGGTTTCCCTCCGAAGTAAATACATCTACTGAGAAGAAAAATTTTGAATCCCTCACTGACAATGAACAGTCTATCTATAAATTGACCTTTGCACAACTAAGTTTCAATGATAGTGCACAAGAGGAGTATTTGAGCAATTTCAGAAACCTCGCAAACAATAGACTTGTCAAAGCCGTTCTTGGACTCCAGATTATGCAGGAGATCAACCACTCCAAAAGCTATGCAGTGTTGCTGGATGCCGCTGGTAACTCCAATGAAGTTTTTGATCTATACAAGCATGACGCAGCTCTAAGTCGTAAAAATCAGAGAATATCTGAGCAGTTTGCACGAAATATAGATGGAGGTTCAGCCGATAAGATGCTGCTGAGCGCTATGGCAAGCGTCAACCTGGAAGGCATATATTTCTTGCTCGGTTTTAGCTATATCTATGTATTGGGCGATAAGGTTCCGGGGGCAAGAGATATGATCAAATTTATTGCCAGAGATGAGTTAAATACACACCTGCCTCTCTTTGCCAATATCTTCAAAACTATACGTAAAGAGAACAACATAAGTACTGAAATAATTGATAAAAATTATGAGATGATTCAGGAGGCCGTAGATATTGAACTTGAATATGGCAATTACCTACTGGATACCTATCCGATAATGGGAGTAACCAAAGAGTTGATGGAGCAAACGGTTTATAACTACGCAAATGACAGACTCAAAAAAATAGGGCTTGATACTATATTTCCAGAGTCGCAGGAGACATATTTGCAAAAACTTGTCAACAAACATCTAAATATGAATGATGTAAAAAGTAACTTCTTTGAAAGCAATGTATCCAACTATGCAAAGTCAAGCATAGATTTGGATGACTTTTAGACTCAAATCCTCAACATAGGGATTTGAGTTAGAATCTATCTATGCAGTCAAGATCCTCAAAGGCTCTCTCAAGCCTCATGATCATAGACTCTTCACCGGCTCTAAGCCATTTTCTTGGATCATAGTAGCCTTTGTTTGGCTTATCTTCGCCATCTGGATTGCCTATTTGAGATTGTAGATAGTCGTGATATTGACTCACATATCCTTTGACTCCATCCCAAAAAGCCCACTGTGTATCTGTATCTATATTCATCTTTACTACGCCGTAGCCAAGTGCCTCTTTGATGTCACTCAACTCACTGCCTGAGCCACCGTGAAATACGAAACTGACCGGCTTTTCCTCTGTGCCAAATTTCTTTTGGATATACTTTTGGGAGTTGTCAAGTATCTTTGGGGTGAGCTGGACATTTCCCGGTTTATAGACACCGTGCACATTGCCAAAAGAGGCGGCTATCGTAAATCTATCAGATACTTTGCTGAGCTCCTCATATGCATATGCCACCTCTTCGGGCTGAGTATAGAGGGCTGCATTGTCTACATGAGTATTATCTACTCCATCCTCTTCTCCGCCTGTGATGCCAAGCTCTATCTCCAGAGTCATTCCAATGCGGCTCATTCTGGATAGATACTCTTTCGAGATAGATATATTCTCCTCAATAGGCTCCTCACTCAAGTCAAGCATATGTGATGAAAAGAGAGGCTTGCCATATCTCTCGTAGTGCTCCTCTCCTGCATCCAGAAGAGCATCTATCCACGGAAGAAGTTTTTTAGCGGCATGATCTGTATGCAGCACCACTGGAATGCCATACTCTTCGGCAAGAGTATGCACATGCTTAGCGCCGCTTATAGCCCCAAGGACAGCTGCTCGATCCAATGAAAGTCCTTTGCCGCCATAAAAGGCTGCTCCGCCGTTGCTAAATTGGATAATGACAGGAGAGTTTACTCTGGCAGCTGACTCCATCACGGCATTTACAGAATCAGTACCCACTACATTGACTGCAGGTAGAGCAAAGTTGTTTGATTTTGCATAGGCAAATAATCTGACAAGATCATCTCCGCTGACCACTCCGGGCGATAGAAAGTCTGATAGTTTGTCCATCACAACACTCCTACAAAACCGGAACTTTAAGCTTCTGGCCTATTTTAATCATACTTTTCTTATCCATATGGTTCATTTGGCGAAGCTTTTTTGTGCTTATATGATACTTGTTTGCTATGCCTGAAAGTGTATTGCCGCTCTTGACTACATAAATGCCTTTTTTGTTTTCTGCATCTGTTTTCTTGTTGTCGGATGTAGATGATTTTTTTGCTTTGGAGCTGCTTTTTCCTGCATTTGCAAGTGCAGGGATAGTTTTGCCGCCCACTACAAGTCTTGCTTTTCGCATCATTTTGTCTACGACTTTTCTCTGCGCTATAGAGTTTTTAACTATATCCTTGATCTTTTCATATGGCACGATTTTCCCATCTTTGTCCTTGAAAAACTTTTTGTTTTTCTCATAAGCAGTTTTTGCCTCCTCATCACTTATTTTATAGTTGGAAGCTTTTTTCTTGAGCCAGTATCCGGCTATTACGCTGTCTCTCTCCTGCTTAGAGGTCTGTTTTATTGCTGTTTTGAGGACCATTGTATCTATAGCAAGGCGTCTTACTAGATTATACTTGTCCTTTTTTCTAAGCATGTTATACTTAACTTTGCCTTTGGTTGCAATACGTAAAAAACTATTTGCATCTTTTTCATAGATAGGATAGCCGTTTACTTTGGCTATCACCTTTGCAGATATTGCTGTAACGGCAAAAACCAAAAACAGCAGCACTATTTTCTTCATTGAAATCCTTTAAAATCTGATTTCAAAATTATATCTTAAAAAAACATAATCTTCAATTCTTTATTTTGTATTCAGCTCCACTTTTGCCTCTTTTCTAAGCTTATCTGAGCTGCTTTTTATCATATCTGTAAACTGTTTCTGTTTTAATGTATTCAATATCTGTGCTTTTGCCTCTTTATATGGAACTGCTGAAGCATCTTTTTTATCCTCTATATATATTACATGATAGCCAAACTGAGTCTTTACAGGTTTTAGCGTGATTTCTCCCTTTTTGAGGGCAAAGGCAGCATCACTAAATGGTTTTACCATCTGACCGGCAACAAAAGTTCCTAAGTCTCCGCCATTTTTCCCTGTAGGTCCTGTTGACTTACTTTTTGCAAGTTCAATAAACTTATTTTTTAGCTTTTCTCCACTTAAGCCTTTAAGTTGATCGATTATGCCCTGCGCCTCTTTCTCTGTCTTGACCAGTATGTGTCTTGCATGGACCTGTGCCGGTTTTGTAAAGCGCTCTTTGTTTTTATCATAGAACTCTTTGGCTTCACTATCACTTACGACTACAGAATCAAACTTGTCTTTCATCCATTGGTTTATCATTAGTTCATGCTTGGCTATATTGAGTGCCTTTTGAAAAGCCTCTTCTTTATCAACACCCGCCTTTTTTGCTGCCTCATAAAACAGCTCCCTCTCTATAAGCCTATCCACTATTGACTTTTGGCTTTTTTTGTCAACAGTATCGAAGCTCTTTCCGGGAGCCAATGCACGCATAAATCTATCTGCATCGTCAGTAGTTATCTTAACACCATTCACTGTAGCTAATGTATCTCCTGCATGCGCTGCAACTGCACCGATAGCTATGGCCAGCAGTGTTCCTTTAAAAATTTTCATACTCTTTCCTTCGTTTAATATTTGTGCTGGTAGTATATCTTCAGAAGTTAAATATATTATTAATCAATTGGATTATCATGGCAAAAATAAAGATGGCAAAAAAAGACGATATAGGCCAAATAAAGGGGCTCTTTCTGGAGAATTATCCAGACTCCGTAACTGAACTGCAATATAAAAATTTGTATGAACTTTTGGTATCTGTAATGCTCTCTGCACAATGCACGGACAAAAGAGTCAATATAATCACACCGGCACTCTTTGAAGCATACCCCGATCCTATATCATTGGCAAATGCCGATCTAGAGGGGGTAAAAGATCTGATAAAAAGCTGTTCATTTTTTAACAACAAAGCAAAAAATTTGATAAAAATGGCTCAAAGTGTAGTAGAAAATTTTGACGGAGAGATACCACTGGATCAGAAAAAACTTATCTCTCTTGCAGGAGTAGGACAAAAGACTGCAAATGTGGTAATGATAGAGTATACTCAGGCAAATCTAATGGCAGTAGATACCCATGTATTTAGAGTGGCGCATAGATTGGGGCTCAGCAAAGCTACCACTGCCGCCAAATGCGAAGAGGATCTAACCAAAAAATTCAAAACAAATCTACATCAACTTCATCAAGCGATGGTGCTATTTGGTAGATACAAATGCAAAGCTATCAAACCGGAGTGTGGGGATTGTTTTTTAGTTGATTATTGCAAAAGCAAAGAAGGATTTAAAGCTAAAGGTTAGCGAAGCATATTATCGTGAAAAATCACGATAATATAAAAGTTACTGCTGTGGATTTTCTGCTTGCTGTTTTTCTATTTCGGCTCTTACCATATCCATATCGAGCTCTTCTACTTGTCTGATGACATCTTTGAATGCGTCTTCTGGCATTACGCCTGCTTGAGAGAATACCGCTATTGCCTCTTTTAGTATCATTGTAGTAGGGATAGATCTGATCTGAAAATATCCTGCAAGCTCTTGCTGAGCCTCTGTATCAACCTTACCAAATACGATATTTGGATACTCCTCAGAAACCTTCTCATAGATTGGAGCAAATGCCTTACAAGGTCCACACCATTCTGCCCAAAAATCGATAATTACAATATCGTTTTTCTCAACTATCTCATTGAAATTTTCCGCTGTTATCTCTGTTGTTGCCATTTTCTTCCTTTAAAAATTTGACGCATTATGCCACACTTAACTTAATGATATACCTAAAGCAGTATTTATAATCCGATTTCATCAAGCTCTTTAAATTTGAATGCTTCGATGATATCTTCTATACTCTCCTCGTCTCTGACCACCAAAACCATCATCCCCATCTCCATAAACTCCATATAATTCTCAAATTTATTTGATAGCACTACAAAATCTATCCAATCCTCCCCACTATCGTGCCAATCATCAACAAATTTGACAGATTTGACAACACCCTCATCAAAATCTATCAGTGCCCAAGTTGGAGAAGATAGCAACGAAACTATCTTGGAGTGCTTCTCATCTTTGCTGTTATCAACCGGGACCAATATCAACATACATTGCCGCCCTTGAGTCTCTTGTTGCTCAATTTTAGGGCTTTGTTGCTCATGACACCTATGCCTCTTTTGAGCACATTTTTTGCTACCTTTTGTGCCTCTTTGAGCGAATGCATTGCACAGCTTCCACATTGATATTTGTTGAGCTCAGGGATATCCGCTTCGGATTTGACATTGAGGATATCCTCCATAGATTTTTTCCAAGCTTTTGCTACTGTTTTTTTCTGCGGAGAGCCCAAAAGTGACATATAAAACCCTGTCCTGCATCCCATTGGCGAGATATCGATTATTTCTACCTTTTTGCTATTGAGGTGCTCTCTCATAAACCCCGCAAAGAGATGTTCTAGTGTATGTATCGCCTTTTCACCCATCATCTCCTTGTTTGGCTTGCAAAATCTCAGATCAAAAACTGTGATCTTGTCTCCTGAGGGGCTTGTCATCTTTTTGGCAACTCTGACTGCCGGAGCTTTCATTTTGGTATGATCTACGGTAAAACTATCGAGTAATGGCATGTGCATCCTTTTGTAATTGCTTATTTCAAATTATAACAATAAATCTGTTTATATTACAAATTTACTATCTCCTTGTCATGTAGCTCCTGA
>CAZVPN010000022.1:0-14876 GCA_964628135.1 uncultured Campylobacterales bacterium | reverse complement strand
ATCTCAACACAATATTATCTCGACACTATTTTTGCCTTTATATGATAGAACTACAAATCGGACAATTTTAAGTCCGCTACGGTAATATTTTCTTTCAAAAGGTTGACTTATGTTGAGAATAGTATTGGTAATAGCAATTTTGAGCTCTAATGTTTTTGCGTTTGATTATAATAAGTTTGGCACTGTCTTGGTGGCTGGGCTTGCAGCGTCTTCATTTGGTGCTACGCTCTTGCTTGATGACAAGGAGGGTCAAAAGTATTATCTAGGCACTTTTGGGGCGAATGTAGCTGCCACTATGGCTATAAAATATGCTATCAATAGAAAAAGACCTGATGGCGACGATTACTCTTTTCCATCTGGTCATACATCTGTGGCATTTCAGTCTGCTGCATTTATTCATAAACGATATGGGTTTAGATATGCAGCACCTATGTATGTGGCGGCAGCCGTGGTGGGTTATACTCGTATCAAAGCAAAAAGACACTATATTTCGGATGTGATTGCGGGTGCGGCACTGGGGACACTGATCGGATATACTATACCGCGTCGAAACAAAGATATAATGCTAACAGCCGGCACAAGCAGAGGGTTGTTTGGAGTTACGCTATTTAAGAGATGGTAAAGGGTATAAATGTTGAGAATTTTTAATATATTGTTGCTTTTAGCAGTGTTGAGCTCATCTGAAGCGTTGGCAAAAAATACAAAACATCACAAGACAAAAAAAATAAACAAAAAGAGTCTGAAGATAGATAGATTTGGTGATGATATATATATTTACGAAAAGGGCGATTATTTTGATATGGATATTGCCAAAAGGGTATTGAAACGCTCCATCGGCATAATACCGAGCGATCTGTATCATATAGCATCCGCACCCTTCAAAAATCCTCAAAATACGCTTAGATACATGGGGATAGTGGGCACCATAATGGCTTTTGATAAGCCAATTACAACCTTCTATCAGCAAAACATAGAGACACCTTTGGCATTCTATTCTCTGCCGACACTTTTTAAGCCCACACCGATTACTAATGGGGCAGATGGTTGGCTAGTATATGGAAGTATCGCTCAATACTTAGGCGGCTTTGCCCTTGGTGATGAGAAGACTCAGGTTACCGCGATTATGGCGATGAAGGCGATAGGATACTCATATTTCATAGATCATGTATTTCTAAAATCCATTTTGGGGCGTCGCAGACCCAAAAGCGATCTATATCATGACTATGATCCAAATCCAACACACACAAGCAATCCACATGATTTTAGCCCATTTCAGCCTCTTCACTTCGATGCACATGACGGCAGAACATCATTTCCATCTTTTCACTTGACTATGTATTTTAGTGTTGCCAAAGTTTATCAGGAGATGTATGATAATTATTGGTTGCCATATGGTGCTTTGGCGATAGTGTTTGCTTCCAATATCAGGGGGCATCACCATTGGGTCGGGGATATGGTAGGCGGGGCTATCATAGGCACTCTTATAGGACATGAGATAGTCTCAAACTATAGAAATAGATACCATAAGGGTAAGGCTTCAAATTTCAATATCTATCCTATCGATAACGGTATAGGGTTTACATATAGATTTTAGCGATTAGCTTTGCAGATAATCATAAATCTCATCTGCACTGCCTCTAAATATGATTCTATCTGATTTTTTTTCTATCTGATAGGCATACATTGGATCGTAATACTCCTGCAGAAGTCTTTTGATCCACTCTTTGTGCATAGTTGGATCGCCTGTTTGCTCTTGGTGTGACCATGCACTATCTAACATGGCACTGAGCTCTCTGTATCCTTTGTCTCCAAGCCTTTTTTTGATGCGTTGGAAGTTGAATCTCATAGTCTCTATCCAGCTATACTCTTGGATCCCTTCGGATTGTGCTTGGCTGTAATCTTTTTGTGAGGCTATTATATATTCATCATAAGTAATATCGATACGCTCATCCAAAGTGCTCTCAAGAAGCACAACATCTGATTGGCTCATCTGCTCAAAAAAGGCTGATGGTAGGTAGCATCTGCCTATATTTCTACTCTCATCCTCTAGGATAATCCTTTTGTATCCTGCATCATCATGCTCAATCAGTGCATAGGCTAGGCTATTTTCAAAATTTATCTGTGTGGGCTGAGGGGTAGCATATCTGCCAAAAGATGAGCCTCTATGGTTGGCAAGCCTCTCAAGATCAATGCTCTCTTTGAGCCTATTGAGTAGTATGGTCTTACCTGAGCCTGTGTGCCCACCAAGTATGATCATCTTTTTATTTTTTATGATGGTGTCATTGATATCGATTAGATAATTTCTAAATGCTTTATACCCACCCTCAAGCCTAGTTATCTCATATCCTGCCTCTTTGATCCACTGTTGTGATATCTGAGATCGCTGACCTCCTCTGAAGCAATATATCATACTGTTTGGATGGGCTTTGATCTGCTCTATCCAAGCATTTACTCTGGACTCTTTGATTTTGCCCGATACCAGTTGGTGTCCCAGCTCCACTGCTTTCGCATTGCCGGCTTGTTTGTATTTGATGCCTACTATATGTCTCTCTTCATCGTTCATTAGCGGCAGATTAATGGTATTTGGAAATGCACCTTTTGCAAACTCCACCGGTGCTCTGACATCTATGAGCGGTATTTTTTTGGAAACAATTGATCTGAAATTCGATGTTGTAGGTAGCATCTACTCAGGACTCCAATCTTTTTTGCTATTATACCTTGTCGTTACTAATTGTATAATGTTACCAACTATTATAAAAACATATATTTTGTTCTATATATTCATAATAATTGTAATATTTTAAGCAAATTAGAGATAATATTATTCTTATTCTTGATTATTAGGAGTAGAGGATGAAAAAGACCCTTATGGGAAATGAGGCTATTGCTTGGGGACTTGTGCATGCCAATGTGGATATGGTATCCGGCTATCCCGGCACACCTTCAAGTGAGATACTTGGCTCAGTCCAAAAGATCAAATCTCAACTAAATCTACCGATATATGCAGAGTGGGGGACCAATGAAAAGGTGGGCTTTGAGGTGGCATATGCCGGAGCAATTGCCGGCAAAAGAACTGCTGCTACTATGAAGCAGGTAGGGCTAAATGTGGCAAGCGATGCTTTGATGTCTGCTAGCTATATAGGCAATCTTGGGGGGATGCTTCTGATAGCTGCCGACGATCCCGGCTTTCACTCCTCTCAGACTGAACAAGACAGTAGGGTGTTTGCCAAATTTGCCCGTATTCCGGTCTTTGATCCTGCTACTCCGCAAGATGCCTATGATATGGTCAAGATGGGTGTAGAGCTGTCAGAGGAGTTTCAAGTGCCTGTGATGTTGCGTCCAGTGATGCGAGTATCTCACGCAAGAGAGATCATTGAGATGGACGGTGAGACTGATTTTAAGCCAAATCAGGGTGAGTTCAAAAGAGATGTAGCCAGATGGGCAGGTGTGCCTCGTGATGGTAGATTGCGTCAGGGATATGAGGTGCTTGATAGAGTAGAGAGGCTCAAAGAGTATAACTGGGAAAAGTTTATCAAGCCTGAGTTTGACAAAACCAAAGGCTCCAAGCTGCTGATACTCGCTAGCGGCACAGGATATGCCTTTGCAAAAGAGACACTCAAAGATCTCTCTATAGATGCCGATATCATTCAGCTTAAGATGCCGTATCCACTGCCCGAAAGCAAGATAAGAGATCAGTTTGAGAAGTATGAAAAGGTGCTTGTGGTGGAGGAGCCATATCCTTGTGTGGAGGAGCAGTTAACTCACCCTAAACTCTATGGCAAAAACACCGGCACAATGCATCTGATAGATGAGATGAAAAAAGAGCACATACTCAAGGCACTACAGGATCTTGGCATTTATGACGGTAAAAATATTTATGAAGTGCCAAAAGTCGATCTTGGTTTTGAGGTGCCGGATCGTCCGCCTGCACTATGTCCCGGTTGTCCTCATAGAGATATATACTATGCTATTATGAAGGTATTTAAAAAGAAAAAATCTATCTACCCGTCTGATATAGGGTGCTATACTTTGGCACTATCCCAAGGGGCGATTGACTCTATTTTGTGCATGGGTGCAAGTGTGGCTATGGCGAGTGGTTTTTCGCTTGCTGATCCCGATAAGACTGTGGTAGCTACGATTGGAGACGGGACATTTTTTCATTCGGGTATTCCGCCGCTACTAAACGCAGTCTATCAAGATCATAGATTTATTTTGATAATTTTGGACAACTCCACAATAGCTATGACAGGCAGGCAGGGCACACCGGAGCGTTTTCATCAAGCTATAGATATAGGAAAGATCGTAGACGGTATGGGGATAGAGCATATGGAGCATACCTACAGTCATCATATGCAGGATAACATTGACTTTATGAAAAAGGTCAAGGAGAGATTTGAATCCCCTGAACATCATGGACCTTTGGTGGTCAGAGTCAGACAGTTTTGCATTTTGGATAATGAGCGAAAAGATGACTGGGTGCCGGATATATTTGCTCAAGTCGATCAGGATAAGTGTGTGGCGTGTGATCAATGCACCACTGTTTATAAGTGTCCGCCAATGGCATATAATGTCGATGGAAAGATAGAGATAGATCCATTTTTATGTGCAGGGTGTGGAGGATGTTTGGATGTAGTTTGTCCTACAGATGCCTTTATCGTCGATCAAAACCGCTCCAAGGAGGATAAATGAAGTATCAGATAGTTATCGCCGGATTTGGCGGTCAGGGTGTTGTTTTTTTGGTCAAAGTTTTGGCAATCTGTGCCGGCAATAGAGATATCCAATTTTTGGGCACGGAAAACCACGGTATGAGCCAAAGGGGAGGTGCTGTAAGCTGCGATATCAAAATAGGAGATTTTACAAATCCCGTCATTGATAACGCACAGGCTGATCTCATCATAGGGCTTGATGCCAATGAGACTCTTCGCAATCTACATCTACTAAGAGAGGGTGCAAGCGTGGTTAGCAATTCAGATAAGCAGTTTCCAAAATTGCCTTTTGATGTAACGCTTGTCGATGCAAACCAAAAGGCAACGGACGGTAAACTTCCTATACAGGCTCTGAATGTCTATATGCTGGGAATCGCTCTTGTCAAAGCAAAGGGCTTTCCATTTAGCATAGAGGAGGTCAAAAAGGCTATAACGGATATCAATGCAAAAGTCGCACCGCAAAATATAGAGGTGTTGGATATGGCTATAGATGATGCAAATAATATTGAATAAGGAGGATTGGATATGATATGGAGCAAAGCAGAGATCGCACCAAGAGAGGAGATAGAGGCAACACAGGTTGCAAGATTGCAAGAGACGGCAAGAAGGGTATATGCTATCAACCCATTTTATAAGAAAAAGTTTGATGAGCTTGGGATATTGCCTGAAGATATCAAGAGCATAGAGGATGTTCGAAAACTGCCCTTTACTAGAAAGCAAGACCTTAGGGATCACTATCCGTTTGGACTTTTTTGTGTGCCGATGAGTGAGGTTGTGCGTATACATAGCTCAAGCGGAACCACAGGCAAACCTACGGTAGTAGGATACAACAAGCATGATATGGATGTATGGGGCGAGGTGATGGCGAGAGTCTATGCTATGAGCGGAGCGGATTCTAACGATATCGTTCATAACGGCTACGGCTATGGACTTTTTACCGGAGGTCTTGGTTTTCATTATGGTGCCGAGCATGTTGGAGCTACTGTTGTGCCGGCAAGTGGAGGTTTTACGGATAGACAGTTGATGCTTATGCGTGATTTCGGTGCTACAATTTTGGCTTGCACACCATCTTTTGCACTGCATCTAGCAGAAGTGGCTGCCAAAGCGGGTAGCGACTTTAGGAAAGATTACAAGCTAAAAGCTGGAATATTTGGTGCAGAGCCTACAAGTAAAGGGCTCAAAGAGGAGGTAGCCAAAGCATGGGGTATCAAATATCATGAGGTTTATGGGCTATCTGAGATCATAGGACCGGGTGTGAGCTGCAGCTGTGAGTATAGTGACAGGCTGCATATATTTGAGGATCATTTCTTGGCTGAGATAATAGATCCAAAGACGGGCGAGCCTCTTCCTGACGGTGAGAGAGGTGAGCTTGTCATTACCACACTTACCAAGCAGGCTCTGCCTATCATCAGATATAGAACAGGTGATATCACCTCTATTACCAAAGAGCCATGTAAGTGCGGCAGAACCCATGCACGAATGGAGAGTATAGTCGGAAGAGCCGATGATATGTTGATAGTAAACGGCGTAAATGTATATCCATCTCAGGTAGAGCATGTCATAGCCAACTCAGAGGGCGTGACGCTAAATTATCAAATAGTTGCCGACAAAAAAGGACATCTTGACAAACTTGAGATACTTGTAGAGGTGAGTGATGATATTATGATGGATAGTGTAGGTGATCTTGAGAAGATCAAAAAGGATATACAGGCAGATCTGCTCAATAATCTCTATATTAATGCATCCGTCAAGTTGGTAGAGCCCGGAAGCATAGAGAGAAGTATGGGTAAAGCGGTGCGAGTAGTAGATAAAAGGAGATGATATGAAAGGAGCAGTAGAACAGCTATCGGTTTTTTTGGAAAATAGGCGAGGCAGATTGCATGAAGTGACCAAGATTTTGGCAAATGCCAAAGTATCAATACATAGTATTGAGCTTGTCGAAGCCGGGGATTTTGGAATATTGCGTCTCTTAACCGGAGATATTACGCTTGCAAAAAATATATTGGAGACAAATGGTATCTCAACAAAAATAACACCCGTCATCATAATTGAAATAGAAGATAATATAGGTTGTATCGATAGGGTAATAGAAGTTTTAGGAGAGATGGATATACAGTATATTTATACGGTCAATAGCCAAAATATCGGAGCATTTGTTATTAAAGTGGATGAAGAAAATATGGAAGAGGCAATAAAGACTCTTAAAGATAATAAGGTAAAATTGCTGGATGAAATTTAAAGATCTTTTGCCTGAAGATATAGGTTTTTTGGAGTATATTGGAGGAGAGCTGACGGACCTTGATGATGGGTACGCCCAACTGGCATTTGAGATTCAGCCGCACCACAAGCAGCATCTTGGCATAGTGCACGGAGGAGCGATTGCTACTTTGGCAGATCATTGCGGCTGGTATGCAGTGATCTCTACTTTGGATAAGGGGTTTACAAGTGTCACTATAGAGCTAAAGATCAACTATCTCAAGCCGGCAATCGGCAATATCATCAAAGCAGAGGCAAAGGTGATAAACAAAACAAAAAGAACGGCATTTACAACTATAGAGATTTTTGCCAAGGATACGCTTGTAGCTTTTGCTACGGCAACATATTCGATAATAGATGAAACTAAAATAAAGGAATAGATTATGCTAAGCAATAGAGAGATTACGGAGAATTTTGAAGTTCAGATAAATACGCTATACAATTGGAGAAAAACAAAACCCAAGCTTTACAAATATCTTAGAAATGCAGACTATAACTTTGAGCAGACAAAAGAGATAAATGTGTTGCTAAAAAGGTTGGCTCAAGATATTAGAGGCAATTGGCTGGCAAATGAGATAAAGTTTTTTGTGGAGTCGGAAGTAGAAGCAAAATCTATGGGTGATATAGAAAATATTGAAAAAATCTTTATACTAAAATATGAAAAAGTGCTACACAAAGAAATTGATTTGTATCTATCTATTTATAATAAGTTGCATGCAATGAGTGTTTTGGAAAAGTATATATTTTATAAAAGAGCTCACAATATTAGAGCAGAACAGAAAAATTTTGATAATAATCTTATAGAGGAGTATTTTGAGGAATTTTTAAGCAATTAATTAGTAAGCTCAATTGTATTAGATATATTGGATATACTTATATAAATAAAATATTTTAAAGGAAGTTAATGCAGCTTAGTGATTATGGTGAGTTTCCAGCTATACTGCCTGTTGTGGCAGAGGATCATTTTTTCTTTTATCCATTTATGATAAGTCCTATTTTTTTGACTTCACAGCAGGATATAGATGCAGCTACTGAAGCAATAGATAACAATTCTTTGCTCTTTGTAGCTTCAACAAAGCCAGGCAAAGAGGGAGAAAGAGATTTTGACTCTCTCTATCCGTTTGGAGTAGTCGGCAATGTTATGAGAAAGGTCCATATGAGTGATGGAAGAGTCAAAATACTCTTTCAGGGAATGGCAAGAGCGTATATGATGGAGGAGGCCGATAACAAACCTTTAAAAGCTGTTATATCAATAGTAGAAAATACTCCGTACAGCTCAACCAAAGTCCATGCACTGCTTGATATGCTTAGAGCAAAAATAAAGCAACTCTCACAGATGAATAGTTCTATTCCGGCTGATCTTGTAAAGACAGTAGAGGAGAATAGCGAGCCATATAGAATAGCCGATCTTGTTTCATCGATGCTCACTATACAAAAGGAAGATGCCTACAAGCTATATTCTGAGCAGAATATAGAAAATAGACTGCTTGGGCTCATAGATGTAGCTATAGCCGAGATAGAGGCACTTAAGGTCCAAAATGAGATACATAGAAAAGTTCACAACAAGATAGAGCAGACAAACAAAGAGTATTTCCTAAAAGAGCAGCTCAAAGAGATACAGCATGAGCTTGGTACTGACACCCAAAGAGAAGAGGAGATAGAGGAGTTTAGAAAAAAACTTGACGCAATTAGTGAGTATTTGGAAGATGATGCGAAAAAAGAGATATCAAAGCAGATAGATAAGCTATCCAGAATGCACCCTGACAGTGGAGATGCCAATGTGATACAGAGCTATCTCGAGACAGTTTTTGAGATGCCGTTTGGCAAGCACAGCAAAGATAGACTCAATATTAAAAAAGTAGAAGATGAGCTAAATAAAGATCATTATGCTCTCAAAAAACCAAAAGACAGGATAGTCGAGTACTTCTCGGTCAAGGAGCTTGCAGAGTTGAGGGGAAAGGCCGGCAGTGATGAAAAAGGTGTTATTTTGTGCTTTGCGGGACCTCCGGGTGTAGGCAAAACATCACTTGCAAACTCTATAGCAACAGCACTGGGCAGACCTCTTGTGCGTATAGCACTTGGTGGGCTTGAAGATGTCAATGAGCTAAGAGGACATAGAAGAACCTATGTTGGTGCTATGCCGGGGCGCATAGTGCAAGGGCTAATAGAGGCAAAAAGTATGGATCCGGTTATTGTGTTGGATGAGATAGACAAGGTGGGTCGCAACTACAGAGGAGACCCCACTGCAGCACTGTTGGAGATATTGGATCCGGAGCAAAATAGCCATTACAGGGATTATTATCTCAACTTCCATATAGATTTGAGCAAATCAATATTTATAGCAACTGCCAATGATGTAGGCAGAATACCATCTGCACTCAGAGACAGAATGGAGTTTATATTTTTGAGCAGCTACACGCCAAATGAGAAGTTTGAGATAGCAAGAAGATATCTGATCCCACAAGAGCTAAAAAAGCATGCTCTTAGGAAAAATGAGTTTAGCATAAGTGATAAGGCATTAAGAAAACTAATAGATGAGTATACCAGAGAGTCCGGAGTAAGAAATCTAAGGAGGAGAATAGCATCTCTGATGAGAAAAGTTGCTAGAAAATTTCTCGATGATCCAAGAAAAGATAGTATTCACATCACATCAAAAAATCTCAAAAAGTATGTAGACAAAAAGGTGTTTGAGATCTCACCTGTAGAGAAAGAGCCACAAGTGGGTTTGGTCAATGGATTGGCTTGGACAGCCGTAGGCGGAGATGTTTTGACAATAGAGGCAACCAGGATCAAGGGCAAAGGTGCTATGCAGCTAACCGGTAGTTTGGGCGATGTAATGAAGGAGTCTGCACGAATTGCATTTAGTGTAGTGAAAATATTGATAGATTCCAAAAAATTGATTATACCTCAAAATATAATACCAAAAACTTCCAAGGAACAGGAGGAGAAGATAGAAGTGGATCCAAGTGAAGTATACAAGAGGTACGATCTGCACCTGCATGTTCCTGAGGGTGCGACTCCAAAAGATGGACCAAGTGCCGGTATTGCCATGGCAACAGCAATTGCATCTATACTAAGTGACAGAAAAGTGGACAATAGAGTCGCAATGACTGGAGAGTTGACACTTACAGGAAAGGTTTTGCCAATAGGTGGGCTTAAAGAGAAACTGATAGCAGCTTACAAAGCTGGGGTCAAAACAGTTCTGATCCCTCAAAAAAATGTAGAAAGAGATCTGGAAGATATACCAAAAGAGATAAGAGATGGTATGAGTATTGTGGGTGTAGGCAGAGTAGAAGAGGTGATAGATCTCGCTCTAAAATGATACTTCACTAAAATGGGGGCTGTGCCGATCTACTGCTTATCCCATTTTTGCATAGATGATACCAGATCGCTTTCTTTAATAGGCTTTAACAGAAAGTCATCTGCTCCATACTCAAATACTGCACTTCTTTGAGTGTCGTCAGTCGACAGCACTATTACCGGGATAGAGCTGTTTTTTTCGTTTGATTTAAATATCTTTAGAAACTCTTTTCCGTCAAGTATGGGCATTACTATATCAAGCAGTATAATATTTATATCTTTGTTGTTTTCCAAAATATCCAAAGCCTCAGACCCATTTTCGGCTTCTATCATGTTATTGACTGTATCTGGGTGCTTTTTTAACATAGTACTGATCAGTTTTCTATTAATAAAGTCATCATCAACAATTAAAACATTAAAACTCATCTATTCTCCTCCTGAATATCTTTGATAATTTTTTCAATGCTATTTTTCTGTGCAGGGGAGCCTAAAATTTTATAATTAATATGATTTTTTAAATTTATATTTGCCGGCTCTTTTGTAAAGATAAAAGTTGTATCCCATTTTGCAAGATCCGCAATATTGTTAGATGACAAAATCTCCTCATCTGCAAAAACAGCAAATATATTGTTTTCGCCGATATAATCTGATAAAGAATCACCATGTTTTAGGGTTTCATGTTTTATCTTGACAGCGTCCAGCATGCTCGATATAATTTTTGAACCCAGCGCGGATTGTTTCGCTATTAGAACCTTGGATTCTGTTTTATCATTATTGCTGTCAGTATCATTATCGGCAACAACGGTTGAGTGCTCTATATTTTTATCAAGACTTTCCTCTTCGTTGTCTGAGCTATTTTCTGCTTTTGATGTGACCTCGACAGTTAGCTTGTCAGATAAAAATTTGTTTAGAATATAGAGCAACTCATCCATTTTGATTGGCTTTGATATATATTCATCCAGCCCTTCTGCCAAAAATCTCTCCCTGTCTCCATGCAGGGCATTTGCAGTCAAAGTAATAATCGGTACATGTTTTTGGTCCTCTTTGGCTTCATACTGGAGTATCTTGTGAGTAGCCTCTATGCCATCCATGACAGGCATCTGTATATCCATAAATATCAGGTCGTAGCTATTTGATTTCCTCTTTTCGTATCCCTCCAGACCATTGTTAGATACATCTACATTTAGGCCCATCTCCTTAAGAAGGCTCTCTATTAGTTTCTGGTTAATGATATTATCTTCTACTACAAGCACATTACCGTTGAATTTGCTTTTTGCTGAGAAAGAGGGCTTAACGATCTCTTTTTTTGAATCTTTATCTTCGGAAACATCTATTAGAAGCTGCTCCAATTTGCTGAGAAGCAAGGGTTTAAAAAGTATATTGCTGTTAGAGATATATTTATTATGTTCAGTTACTTTGCTAAGAATTACAACTTTATTATTGCCGAATCTATTGTTGAGTTCTTCAATTGAGGAATTTTCAATTTTGTCACCATCTGTAATAATTAAATATTTATCATCGGCATTTGATATATCTTCTTGCAGCTTATTGATATCATCTGCTTCAAAGTTTTTAGTACCATAATATTTCAGGTATTTATCTAAATGATTGAGTGAAGCTGACTCTTTATCGCAATTAAATTTATATACTGACAAATCACTGAATCTATTTTGGAGAATTGGCTCTGCATTTGGGACTTCATCAAGTGTTAAGTTGAAGCTAAAAGTGCTTCCTTTATCTTTTTTGCTCTCGACATGAAGCTTTCCACCCATTAGCTCAACATACTGCTTACTTATAGTCAGACCCAGTCCTGTACCCCCATATTTTCTTGTAGTATCTGAATCAGCTTGCGAAAACGGTAAGAATATTTTGTCAACCTGCTGCTTTGTCATTCCAATGCCGGTATCTTTTACGCTGAAATTAATTGTGCTTTTGTTATTTTCTTCTGCTTTTTTGATAATTGTAACAGAAATCTCTCCGTTTTTACCCGTGAATTTAACAGCATTATTTAAAAGGTTGGTAAGCACCTCTATGATTTTCATTGAGTCGCCACGCAACTTTGTATTAATACTTGGGTCAAAGAAAAAGTTGAAATCTATATCTTTTTCTGAAGTCACAGTCCTGAAAGTTTCTACAACTCCCTCAAACTCCTCTCTTGGGTCAAAGATAATCTCCTCTATCTCTACCTTTTCACTCTCAATCTTTGATAGATCCAAAATATTGTTAATAATTCCTAAAAGATTTTGTGAGCTTTTTTCGATAATAGATATAAACTCTTGCTGCTCAGAATTCATAGTAGTGTTTTTCAAAAGCTCTGTAAAACCTATTATACCATTCATGGGTGTTCTTATTTCGTGAGACATGTTTGCCAAAAATATTGACTTTGCCTCATTTGCTTCGAGCGCCTGATTTTTGTCCTCTTTAGCACTCTCGACCATAGTGTCTAAGAACTTATAGCCGTATTTGGTTCCTGTTTCAGTGTCTAGATCAATGTTGTTTTGTATCTCTTCAAGTTCCGGAGAGATATTATTTGGATCAAGATTTCTCAACCCCTTTTTAATTACCCTTTTTAGTTCGGTTGTATAACTGTATAAAACTTTTGCAAGTTTTGAGTTGAATACAATAAAGAAAATACCGGCAATTAGGGCAAACAAAGCCAAAATAGCCGTAATATCAAAGCCGTTGTTCAGCACCTCCATTACAAAGTAAAATATTGAAAAGGCAATCAGCGTTATTGCGGGTGCAAACAATCCCAATTTTATCTTTTTGTTTATATTCATCTGCATGCCCCTTTATGCATTTTGAGTCATATGGTTTGAGAGAGCTTTTAGCTGACCCATAAATCTTTTCATAAGATCTGGGACCGCCTCAATATCTTTATTTGTTTGCAGCTCAAGCAGAGTATCTGCTATCGGTGTTATGCGAAGGTTGCTTGATGCTCCTTTGAGCAGATGAGCAGTTTTTTCAATCTTGTCGATATCGCCATCCCGGTATGCCTCTTCAAGCAACGGTATATTCTCTTTTGCCTGCTCTATAAAGTCTATTACAAATTCACTCACCAGCGATGAGGGTAGGGCTAATTCATTTGCTGCTACATTGACACTAAAGTCAAATTGAATAGCCTCAACTTCATCCAGATTAAAATGTTTATGTTCACTTTCGATACTATCTGTCGATAACACTTTGACACCACTATCTGTGGTATCTGTCACATCTCTATTTTCATCTAATATTTCTTCCGCTTCTTCATTGCCGGGTACTTCCATCTGCAAATCATTATTGCTATCAGTCTCTATGGAATTTAGTAAACCGTAATATTGATCGATTATTGTTTCTTTCTCATCAGAGGTTGCATTTGAAAGCTCATCAAGTTTATCTGTAATCTTTGAAAGCATTAATAGAGATGACGTCTCTTTTAGAGTATTTATTGCTTCTTTGTTCTCCCTGATGTCAGGACTCTCAAGATCGTTTCTTAAGGCAGTTGATTCTGCTTTGAATTCATTTAGAAAGTTGATATACTCATCTTCGGAGACTCCAATCTGTCTAGAGATTGAAGCTGTATCTATATGATATTTTTCTACTTCCGTATCACTCTGTTCGCTAAACTCTTCATGATTTATCTCTTCATCATCAGTCTTTTCCTGCTCCTCTTCGTGAATAGATATCTCGTTGTGCTTAATTTCATTATTTTGAAGATTCTCTGTCTGTATCTTATCGTTATCCGCCAGGTCAAATATCTTATTGTCTTCGTGAATATCGATATTTTCATCTTCTTTTGGTTCGATACCCTTTTCCGTATCATCGTTATCTATCAGATTGAATACATCATCATCCTGATTTGTATGGGGAATCTCTTCTTTGTTTTCGACAATGGACTTGCCGAGTGCGGCTGTGCCGGCAATTGGTATAATACCTTCTGCAATTTCAAGTATTTCGCCTCTTTTTTCATCTTCAACATTTATCGCTTCTGTAGGCTCTGACTCTTTTTCGGGTGTTACAAGTTCGTTTTTATCTATTATTGTTTGTTCATCAGAAATACCTAAAATATCATTTTCAGATATCTCTGATCTCTCCTCTGGCAGTGCTATGTCGCTTTCCTCAGCGGTTATCTGATTGGTATCTTTCAGATCGACATTCAAAAGATCGACAGCATCGTTTTTGCTGATCTCCTCTTCGGCTATACCATAGAGATACAAGTCTCCCAACAGGGTTGACAATTTTGTTTTTGAAAAAGAGATACTCTCATCCTCAAAGATAATTGAATTTTCAAGCTCATCTATCTTTATCTCTCCGTTGTGTAACAGTGTCGCAATATCAAAAATATTCTGGACGCCAAAACTATCCAAAAATTCCTTATCGGCAGCAATTGGTTTGCCATCTTTTGTTGTAATAAAAAACATAAAGCAGAACTCCTTCGAACTAAAATAGCATTCAGCAGTATTGATTGATACCATATTACGCTAAATCTGCTTAAAATATTCATTGAAATTACCAAAAATAGTATATTTTGCTATTTTTTAATATAAAATATATTATTTTTTAAGTATTCCCGCGATTTTTTTGTTGCTTGCAACCGCTATTTCATCATAGCTAGCACTATATATTTTTTCAAAA
>CAZVPN010000021.1:1242-14885 GCA_964628135.1 uncultured Campylobacterales bacterium | reverse complement strand
TACACAAACGCCCACTCTCCAAACTTATCAAAGACATCTCAACAGAATTAGGACTAATATGAACAATATAATCTTCGGACCCATCCACTCTCGTCGTTTTGGTAAATCACTCGGTGTTGATCTGAGTCCATCCAAGAAGCAGTGCAATTTTGATTGCCTCTATTGTGAGCTTGATCCTGCCAAGAGTGTGGATACTCAAGATGTCGTGCTGAGTATCGATGAGATAGTATCTGCTGTCAAAAAGGGGCTGGATGAGCACAAGGATATCGATGTGCTCACTATCACTGCCAATGGTGAGCCCACGCTCTACCCTCACCTCTCTACTCTGATAGATCGCATCAACAAAATCAAGGGCGAGACCAAAACTTTGATACTTAGCAATGCAAGCACAATATCTGACCCAAAGATACAAGAGGCACTACTCAAGATAGATACAGTCAAGCTATCTTTGGATTGTGCTACGCCAAAATGTATCCGCAAAATAGATCGTATGCATAGCGGTATAGAGCTAGAGGATATCAAGCAAGGGATGTTGGAGTTTGGCTCCAAGAGCAAAAATCCTCTCATTATAGAGATTTTGGTCGTTGAGGGGATCAATGACAAGGAGTCTGAGATCAAAGAGCTAAATAGCTTTTTGATGCAGCTAAAACCCACCCGTATAGATCTGGGCACCATAGATAGACCGCCTGCTTATGCCATCAAAGCTGTAAGCTACGAGAGGCTTAGAGAGCTATCTTTGCTTTTTGATCCAGCTTTACATATAAACATCGCCACTAGAAAGGGTGCACTACCCTCACCTTCGAGTTATAGTGAAGATGAAATTATAGATACTCTCAAGAAGCGTCCTCTTACTCCTGAAGATATAGAGATACTCTTTGATGATGATAGTAAGATCAGGCTAAACAAGCTTCAAAATGACGGTAAAGTAGGACTAATAAGCGATCATGGAGTAAATTTTTATAAAATTTCCAAACAAATGGCAAAAAATCATTGACATTAAAGAGCTTTTTTATTATAATCCCACTCACATTTCAAGCAAGAGCTTAAGCTTCTATTCCGGATTAGCTCAGCGGTAGAGTAGGTGACTGTTAATCACTTGGTCGCTGGTTCGAATCCAGCATCCGGAGCCACTTTCAATTTTTTTTACAAATAATTTTCATATTTCAGCAATAATATCTTTTTAGTAGCTATAATATACCCGAAGAAAGATGAGGCGTGAATTTCATCTTTAGTGTGAAAAGTGTGTGACTGAACTTTGTTCTGCCCGCTAGACCCCTGAAGACCCTTCCCCTATTTTGATTCCACCAATGCGTGATTTTAAACAAAGGCTATAACAATGGCAGAAACAGTAACAGGAACAGTTAAATGGTTCAATGATGAGAAAGGTTATGGATTTATCCAGCCTGATAATGGCGGCAGTGATGTATTCGTACATTTCAGACAAGTAAACAACCCGGACGGTGGTCGTGTATCACTGGCAGAAGGTCAAGCAGTAAGCTTTGAGATCGGTGAAGGACAAAAAGGTCCTCAAGCCGAGAATGTAACAGCTCTCTAACCGACTACACAGGTGTGCTGCGGCACACCCACTCTATTTATACCCCCCTATTTTTCCAATTAACTATTACAAATGCTACAATAGTAGCAATGAGATCTTTTTGACTTTGCTATAATGATAAAAATGCAGTCAATCAATGGTGCTGCAAAAAGGTTTTATCATGCAAAATAGGAGAGTTTTTGAATATTACACACCGACTGAGGATGGCAGGATTATCTGCAATCTTTGCTACCACAAGTGTAAGCTCAAAGAGGGTCAGGTGGGTATATGTGGAGTCAATCAAAATGTCAACGGCAAGCTAAAAACACTGGTATATGGGCATCCAGTAGCGCTGCATTTGGATCCAGTGGAGAAAAAGCCTCTGTATCATTTTTTGCCACATTCAAATGTACTATCATTTGGGACTGTGGGTTGCAATTTCCAATGCCCTTTTTGCCAAAATTGGGATATCTCCCAAAATAAGCTTGTAAACGAAGAGATCGAGGTCTCTCCTGAGCAGATGGTTCAAATGGCTTTGGATAACTCTGCCTCATCCATCGCATACACATACAATGAACCTACAATTTTCTATCCATATGCCAAAGATATAGGTATCATAGCCAAGGAGAAAGGAATCAAAAACATCTTTGTCAGCAATGGTTTTGAGTCTGAGGAGATGGTCAAAGATATGGCATCTTGGGTAGATGCAGCCAATATAGATCTCAAGAGCTGGAGTGACGAATACTACAAAAAGATACTCAAGGGTGGATTGCAAGAGGTTAAAAATACACTCAAAGCCCTGGTGAGTGAAGGTATTTGGGTAGAAGTAACCACTCTGCTTATAGAAGGAGAGAATGACAGCGATGCCGACTTGGAGGCTATGGCAAGTTTCATAGCCGATGAGCTGGGAGTTTATGTGCCGTGGCATTTGAGTGCCTTTTATCCAAACTACAAGATGCAGGATCACGACGCAACAAAACACTCTACACTCAGTAGAGCTATGAAGATCGGTCATGATGCAGGATTGGAGTATATATATCTTGGCAATGTGGGAGTAGAAAATGACACATTTTGTCCCGTATGTCAAACAAAAGTGATAGAGAGACTTGGGTATGATCGCATCATCAATCACTTAAACAATGGCAAATGCCCATCCTGTGGAACATATATAGAAGGAGTGTGGAGATGAGTATAAGATTGGATGCAGTAGCCGGGCAGTTTTACCCTTCAAATCCAAAAGAGATAGAGAGTATGGTGCATCACTACAATGATATTTTGGATAAAAATATAGATATGAACACTCTTGAGAGCAAAGATACACGCTCAGTGATAGTCCCGCATGCAGGTTATATATACTCTGCATTTACGGCAAATATTGCTATAAGGATGCTTGGAGCTAAAAACCCCAAAAGCATCACGGTCATTGGACCGAGCCACAGAGTATATCTGTCCGGTGTATCACTCTGCGATTATGATAGGTTTGAGACTCCTCTTGGAGATTTGAAGATAGATAGATCGGTAGTAGAGATGCTCAAGTCGGAGTTTGGACTTAGAATGGTATCTGAGGCACATCATGAGCATAGCACTGAGGTGCAGATGCCGCTTATCAAATATTATATGCCTGATACCTCAGTAGTGGAATTGGTTTATGGAGATGTTGATCCGGATTTTTTAGCTACGATAATCGAGAAGCTACTTAATGACCCAAACAAAGCGGTAGTTATCAGCACTGACCTAAGCCACTATTATGACATAGACAAAGCAAACAGGCTAGATACTATATGTCTTGAGGCTATTGACCGTCTGGATAGGCTCAAGCTACATCAAGGGTGCGAAGCGTGCGGCAAAATAGGAGTAGAGGCTATGATAGTCGCTGCAAAAAATCTCTCTTTGAAGCCGGAAATACTAGATTATCGTACAAGCGCAGATGCAAGCCAAGACAAGACACAAGTTGTAGGATATGCCAGCGCAGCTTTTATTAAAGAAGATAAAGGATAAAAAATGCAAAAGAAAGATGTATTGATCAAGCTCGCAAGAGGAGCTATCGCAGAGGAGTTTGGCATAGACAGCGGTATCGATATAGATATGCTTCACAAACAAAACCCATGGCTTGATGAGCCGGGAGCTGCTTTTGTGACGCTAAATCGCAAACAAGATGGCTCACTAAGAGGCTGTATCGGATCCATAATAGCCCATCAGTCACTTTTTGATGATATAATACAAAACGCAAAGAGTGCAGCCTTTGGTGATCCAAGGTTTCAGGCTCTAAGCAAAGATGAGTTTGACAAAATCACTATAGAGGTCTCTATATTGAGTCAGCCAAAGAGTTTGAATTATGACTCTATAGATGATCTAAGATCAAAGATTAGACCTGGCATAGATGGAGTGATACTCAGACTTGGAACATATCAGGCAACCTACCTGCCTCAAGTTTGGAAGCAGCTGCCAAATTTTGACGCATTTTTCTCTACTCTATGCCAAAAGGCAGGACTTGAGCCAAGCTGCTTAGAGAGGCATCCTGATATATATACCTATCAAGCAGAAGAGTTTTGCGAATAAAGGAAAAAACAATGAAAAAAATGATTTTAAATCTTACATCGTCAAAGCCCAACTACTACTTGAGTATGTTGGTAGATCTATTTACCGCTATTACTTTTTTATATTTGGCACTATCTCGCAGCAATGATATGGCGGCAACTTTTGCATTGTTTATAGTGGGTGTTATATTTTTTACATTTTTGGAATATGCCGTGCATGCTTGGTTGTTTCATCTAAATCATCCACTTAAAGTTTTTATCGAAGGGCATGCACATCATCATCAAAATCCATTTTCATATGATGCTATGCCCTTTTTTATGTCATTTGTCATTGCAACGATCTTGGCAATAGTATTTAGCACATTCATCTCAACATCAAGCGCACTTGCTATTGTAGGCGGTATCACTCTTGGGTATTTCAATTATGGAATTATGCATCATCTAATGCACAGGGTTGAATTTAAATCGAACTACTGGAGATATATGCAAGAGTTTCATTTTGTCCATCATAAGAAACCACTTATGAATAACGGCATCACTACTGATATATGGGACAGGGTCTTTGGAACATACTATCAATGGAGTCCCGAAGAGCTTAAGGGAATCGAGAAACTAAAGAGGGTAGATAGCGAGCATCCAATCAAGGCGATATTTGATACTATTTAATTCATCTATCTTGACTTCTGCCACCAAAACTTTATGTTATTCAAATTTTTGACTGCATAGATGGTCATAATAGTGCCGATTATCATATAGATATCTGCTTTTTCGCCCAAAAACAATACACTAAGTCCAATGGCAGAGAATGGCACGAGAAATACAAAGCTGCTAACTTCGCCTGCACCAAGCTTTTCGATACCCCAAAAATATACAGTGTTGGCAAATGTGGTAGAAAATAGAGTGATGATGCCAATATTGAGCCAAAACAGCCAATCAAAACTCCCCCAGTGTATAGAAGAGATATCGACAAAAAAGAGTACATCTATCACTACGGTTGCAATATACATATAGAATGTAAAAACTATCATAGAGATGGTAGATTTGCTACTTAGTATGGTTAGTACTGCCCATAAAAATGCAGCAATGATAAAGTAGAGATTATATCTCACTAGAAGCTCTTGCATACTGCTATTCCAGACTCCCAGAATTGTCATCACCCCTACTCCTCCGATAAATAGAGCTATTATCTCTTTGGTAGTTATGCTTCTCTTGCCCATTAGTGCAAGCAGTATAAAGGTAATGATGGGTATCAATGTCGTAACAAAAGCTCCACCCAAAGATGCAGTTCCAAGTTTTGTGCCAAGAAAGAAATATTTCATATAGCCAATAAAAACCAGAGATGTCACAAACACTAAAACAGAATTTTTCATATCTATAGCAAATGAGTGTTTCATTTTTATGATTATCGGTATCATGGTAATTGCAGTAAAGCCAAAGCGAAAAAGTATCATTTCATATTCATTAATATATCTACCTAATACCTTCACGGTCACCCATGATGCACCCCATCCTATCATCGCTATAAAGAGCAGGAGATAAAAAAAGTTATTGTTTTTGTTATGCAAAACTTTTCAACTTTGTTATAAGTTCCGGTATATTTGAGATAACTGATTTTGTATTGTCATGCTTGGTAAAGCCCCAATCTACCATCAAATAATCTATACCGGCATTGTCTGCTGCCTCTTCGTCTCTGGGTCCATCTCCTATAAAGATTGCACTCTCTTTGTCAATATTCGTGATATCCAAAATCTTGTAGAGCATATCTGGAGCAGGCTTGCCCTCTTTGACATCATCTACGCATACTACAGCATCAAAATAGCCATCTATACCAAAATTTGATAACGACTCTACGGTAGATTGGTGATAGGCATTGGTTGCCAAAGCTATCTTGATGCCTCTATCATCGAGCCACTCAAGCATATCTTTTACACCATCATACAATCTAAGTTCACTCGCGTGATTTTTGGTATAGTATTCGTTGAACCATCTATGATGATCAGTGGTAAATCCATTTGGTGATGCATAAAAGTATTTGGCAGGATCAATTGAGTGATCATTGATCTTTGAAATAATCTGCTCATGCGGCAGTGGTTCAAGATATAGATTTTTTCGGACATGATTGATAGAGTTGCTGATGGTCAAGGAGCTATCTATCAGCGTCCCATCCATATCAAATATCACTAAACTTTTTTTCACTGTTTGCCTCTTAGGGTGCCTATGGTTTGAGCAAATTTTACCTTTTGATCAATGGAGACATTGTAGTTGGCAGCATCTTTTTGACTAAAAAGAAGTATAGTTGAGCCCATCTCAAACCATCCAAAGAGTTCACCGGTCTTGAGCTCTATAGGTTCATCATATCTGTAAAAGCTTCTGGACCTGGTACTGGCATTTGTCTGAACTCTCTCATCAAAAGTCACGACCATTTTGCCTACATTGAGTGCACCTACAAGCACGATAAAATGCTTGGCGTAATTGCTGTCTATGCACTCCAAAATCACTCTTTCATTCTCTACAAAAAGGTTTGGCTTATTCTTAAGCAGCGGCATATTTACCGGATATAGCTTGCCGGGTATATGCAGCAGACTGGAGATTTTTAGATCCATAGGAGAGTGATATCTATGATAATCTTTTGGTGAGAGATAGATATTTAGATACTCTCCCCCTTCAAGCAGGTTCAGGCTATTGGCATATTTACCGCTTAGCAGTGCCGCCAGATCATACTCCATGCCTTTGATCTGCATAGCCATAGCGTCATGAATAGTGCCATGTTCAGTAATTAGCCCGTCACATGGAGATATGATATCCCCCTGCTCTATAGGCAACTTTGGTGTAAACTTGTATGATCTGGTAAATAGTGCATTGAGCGATGGGTAAGACTCAGGATCCTCAAACCCATTCATATCAAGCCCCATAAGTTTGACATAGCTTTTGTTTATAAAACCCTGAACTTTGGGACTAAATTCATGTGAGGCAAATTTGCCAAAAAGATTGGATATCGCCGAGCTAAGAGGTCTACTCATTCTCAAGCTCCTCATAATGAGCCAAAGCATCCTTCATCAATGATATATGATAATCCTCTTGATTGTTGATAAAGTCAAAGAAATCTGCCAACTCTTTGCTATCCTTGGCTACAGCATCCGATAGCTCTACGCACATCTCTTTGGCTGCCATCTCCTCGTCGATGCCATCTTTTAAAAATTGCTTAACATCATCTATGATATAAAGGCTCTTGTGGATTACTCGAGGCACTCCCAAAATGCCCATTTCACTCATCATCTCAGCAAAGCTTCTTAGGTGAAACATACTCTCATCTATCATTATTTGAAATATTCTATTCAAAAAGGCATCAGAGCTATGTGCCTGCAAATAGTTGTATATCATAATGAGTTCATACTCTTTGTAGCTCTCTTCGAACAAAAATAGTGTCAATGCATCCGTAGCCTCTTTTGTTAGCTCAATATTGTCAAGTTTTCTAGATGCATCGAAAGCGGTAATGTTCTCATCGGGCAGCACGGTAAGGGTTTTTCGGATATATTTAAGATCACTTGCTATCCTGCTTACCAAGTTTTTGTCCGGACAACTGAGCAATTGTAAATCTATTTCCCCGATTCTATGGTTGATGTTGTTTAGTATTTCACTTAATTTTGTGACCTTGATGGGGATTGAATCACGATCATAGTTATAATCTTTATTGTTTGAAATCATGCATCGTTCGATCCATCTCATGTGCCTAAATATTATATCTGCAAAGTTGTATAATTTTTGTCTATTTTGTGTCCGACTCATGAAACCTGCCATCAAAGTTTCAAGCCAAAGCTCGTGTGTCTTAATTAATAGTGCTGTCATTGTTTTGCTCCTCTGGTATTATGCAACTGTTCTCTATTTTGTAGGTTATTGTGCCAAAGTTTGGATCCTCTTTTTTGGCTCTGTATGTATCCATAGCAGCCTGCAGAGATAACGCCACCATCTCAGAGCAGGCAGCCTCAGCCGGCGGGACACTGTCAAGCATACCAAGTGTAGCACCTATAAGTTCATTGCCTGTCTCAAATGATATATTTTCAGCCTCATGAGTAATGATAGAGCCTGCGACCACAGTAGTCATACAGGCAATTGCTTGAAATTTGATATCCTCAATTACCGGTTCACCATTCTCCTCTTTTACCTTTAAATAAATGACAACCTTTTCGCCATTTTCCGGGTTCTCCCCTATTCCCATAGCATCTGGATTTTCCATTGGTCCGTAGTTGTGTGGATTGGCCATATGCTGAATGATACTTGGATCTAAATCAGACAAAATAATGCTCCTCATATAAAATGGAGTTATTATACCAAAAATAAGCACATTAGAGTATAATTTCACATCAATTACAGAAGGATTTCAGTATGGGTAGAGCATTTGAATACCGAAAAGCAGCCAAAATGAAAAGATGGGGCACCATGTCGCGTCTCTTTCCAAAACTTGGCAAAATAATCACAATGGCAGCTAAGGAGGGTGGCAGCCCTGATCCGGAGATGAATGCCAAGTTGCGTACGGCAATCGCCAATGCAAAGGCGCAAAATATGCCAAAAGACAATATTGAAGCAGCCATCAAAAGAGCCTTCAATAAAGACGCTGCCGATATCAAAGAGATCATTTATGATGCCAAAGCTCACCATGGCGTTCAGATGATTATCGAGTGTGCGACAGACAACAATACAAGAACGGTAGCAAATGTAAAGGCAATTTTAAGTCGAAACGGTGGAGAGATGCTTCCATCTGGTTCACTAAACTTTATGTTTACCAGAAAAGCCGTGTTTGTGATAGATCGTACGGATGATATGGATATGGAGGAGCTTGAGCTTGATTTGATCGATTATGGCTTGGAGGAGATAGAGGAGGATGTGGAGCCTCATGAGAATGGAGAGGATAAGCAGATATTGAGAATATTTGGTGAGTTTACATCTTTTGGTGATCTAAGCAAAGCCTTTGAAGAGAGAGGCATAGAGCCAAAAAGCTCTAAGCTTGAGTATATTGCAAACAGCACAATAGAGCTTAGCGAAGAGCAGATGGAAGAGGTAGATGTCCTCATCGACAAACTCGAAGAGGATGACGATGTACAGGCAGTTTATACAAATATTGAGTAATCTTTCTTAGAAGTCACCTTTGGCGGCTTTGTCCATCATAGTATATATAGTATGCTTAACCCTATTTCCATACGCCAACATATCAGGCGGCAATTTTTTTCCGCCATGAATCATCATATCCAAATCCAAGGTATAGAGCCAATAATCCCCATTTTTATCCTGCATAATAGTGATTCGGCACGGCAAATAAGCTCCATAAGCCATAGAAAATTTTACCATCTCGATAGCTATACCCGGACTGCAATATGACAGAACTCTGGTATATGGCTGTTTTTTTCCTGTTCTGAGTGCCACCTCTTTTGATAGCGGGAGATCTCCTACCGGCTTGATTCCCATTTCTGTTGCTATACTGTTAAGTGCATCCACAATCTCGTCCGGTGTTATTCCTTTATCGACCTTAACTTTTCTTGTAGTAGCTTTGGCGATATCACCTGTCTCAAGCAGTCGGTTCATCATCTGGGCATACATAGGTTTTGCCTCCGGATCCAAGCTTTTTATGGCAGATATATTTTTCGATCCACCATAGATAAACCACATATATATTAATCCCAAAATTACAGCCAGACCAATTAAAGCAAATAGATTCCTAAGCATTTTCATATTGCATCCTTATATTAAAATATTATTTTATAATATCGTAATTATTAATATAAAGCAATAAGAAAATATTATATAAGTATATTTTTGCTAATACTGTGTCTTATTGTAACATCTCTATTCCAGCACTGGAGCTTTTGCCTTTGAGGTAATAAAGGGCGGCTTGGCGAGCCAAAGTATAGGTATCATTGCCAAAAATATGATACCTGATAGATACAGTATGTCATCATTTGACATCGTAAGTGCCTGTTTAGTTACCAAAAAATCTATAAATGCCTCCGGTTTTTGTATAACCTGATTCAGACCCTCCTTATACTGCATAGCTGTATGCGAAAATGGTGTTACTACTGAAGCCAAATCCGAATGATGCACTGCACTCCATCTATCCCATATGCTTACACCTATAGATGTGCCAAAACTTCCACCCAAGACTCTAATGAAATTGACAAGCCCCATGGCTGATGCCACTCTACTCTGCTCTATTTGAGAGAGTATGATGGCAGTAAGCGGGATAAAAAACATCGCCATCGCAATACCCATCACCAGCCTTGGCATAGCTACATGAGAGAGATCGACCTGTGTAGTAAAATCAGACATCATAAAGTAACTGATAGCAAAAAGAACAAAGCTAACACTTACAAGAAGTCTAAGGTTCATCTTGTGCATTTGAGTGCCGATCACCGGTGAGAGCAAAAAGGCAAATATCCCTACCGCAGCAGAGGCATATCCTGCCCAATAGGCTGTATAGCCCATATCGAGCTGCAACCACAGAGGAAACACAACCCCGCCACCCAAAAATACGGTATAGCCAAGCGTAATAGCGATGGCTCCTACTGCAAAATTTCTGTTGCCAAATAGTGACAGATCGATCACGGGATGATCATCAAAAAGCTCCCACACCACCAAAAATAGCAATCCTACCCCCGCAGTTATAGATAACCACACGATAGTATCGGACGAGAACCAATCTAGATCATTTCCTTTATCGAGTAGTATCTGCAGTGAGCCAACACCTATAACCAAAAGCATCAATCCTACATAATCTATAGGATCTTTTTTCTTGTCAGTCTCTCTGTGTTTGATAGCAGCCCATACGATGATAGAGCTAAATACTCCTATTGGAATATTGATAAAAAATATCCACGACCATGAGAAGTTGTCGGTGATATATCCGCCAAGCAGCGGACCAACAATCGGACCGATAGTAGCCGTCATGGACCAAAAGGCAAGAGCTAGACCCTTTTTGTGAGTGGGA
The DNA here is from genome assembly GCA_964628135.1 of uncultured Campylobacterales bacterium. GTDB lineage: Bacteria > Campylobacterota > Campylobacteria > Campylobacterales > Sulfurovaceae > JAAXPZ01. Next base: position 3,838 of record CAZVPN010000021.1, on the reverse strand, counting down.
TAGTTGGAAAGTAGCAGGCTTTGAGATAATGGCATCATAGGAGCAGCCACGGCACCTTGGAGTATCCTGCCGATGATAAGCATCTCAAAATTGGATGCGATACCGCACATAAGCGATGTCATAGAGAACAAAAAAACAGACAAGACAAAAAGCTTAACCTCACCAAATCGCCTTGCCAGCCATCCGGTAAGCGGCATTGAGATAGCGTTTGAGACTGCAAAAGAGGTGATGATCCAAGTTCCCTGAGATGGCGTCACTCCCAAATCACCAGATATGGAAGGTATAGATACATTGGCAATAGTGGTATCAAGCACCTGCATAAAGGTAGCCAGAGTCAATGCAAATGTCAAGACAATAAGAGTCGAGAGAGGCAAACTCTCATCTCTTGTAGCTATCCTACTCATAGATTCTCTTTGATGATCTTTTTGGCTAATTTATCGATATAATCGATATATTTCTCTTCATTTTCATTAGAGTCAGCCTTTGGCTTTGTCTCTATTTTGGATAGTTTTTGGGCTTTTTGGTCGCTGATATCCACAATAGCCGTCATAGAACTACCTACATGCAAAGGATGTTTTTGCAGCTCTTTTTGATCGAGAGATATCCTTATGGGGATCCTTTGGACAATTTTGATCCAGTTGCCGGTAGCATTTTGTGGAGGCAGCAAAGAAAAGACTGCACCCGTGCCGGCAGATATCCCCTCTACTTTGCCGTGATAGACTACATCTTTGCCATAGAGATCAGAGTATAGCTTGACACTTTGACCTATCTTGATATTTTTTATCTTTGGCTCTTTGAAATTGGCATCCACCCAAAAGCCACTCTGTGGCACTATAGCAGCAAGTGTGGATCTAGGTGAGACAAGCGAACCAATAGTAAAGCTCTTTTTTGCCACCACGCCATCTATCGGAGAGACGATATTGCATCTTTTGAGTGCCAAGTATGCCTTTTTTAGATTTGTGATTGCGGCTTTGATTTGAGGATTTTGCTCTGCATCTGCATTGCCAAGCATCGCTTTGATGGTTTGATATCTCTGCTTGGCAAGTATCAAGCCCTGATTTGCCTTGTCATATCCGATTTTTGATTTTTCAAAAATATCATCAGACACAGCCTTTTGATCATGCAGGTTCTGCTCTCTTTTGAAATCCTTTTGAGCCTTTTGGAGCAATATTTGACTGAGTTCTATATTTACTTTTGCCTCTTTTGCCTGCAACGATAGCCTCTTGAAAGCCATAACACTCTGCACAAGAGCCTCTTTTGCACCTTCAAAAGCTAGTTTGTAATCGGTATCATCAATGTGTGCTACCAATTCACCTTTTGATATCTTTTGTGGGGCATGTATATATACTTTGTCTATCGTGCCGGAAACCTTTGGCGATAGATATAATATATCTTGCTTGATGTAGGCATTGTCGGTTTTGATAGAGAATTTGCCATATTTTTGGTGATAATAGAGATACCCTACTACAATAGCAGCTATGATAAAAATCAGTATCAGCAATATTTTGTTTCTTTTGTTCTTTTTTCTTGCAGACAATTTATACTCCATATGATATAATTACTTAGCAATGCTAAATATTTCAAAATAATACTCTTTTGGTGTTTAAGGTGTGTTTATGCTATATCAAAAATTTGGTCAATTGATGGGCGAGAGTGCCAGATTGTGGAAAGCCAAGCTCAATCAAAAGCTCAAACCGCTTGGGCTCAGCTATGCTAAGTGGTCAACTCTGCTACTGATAGATAGACTTGGCAGCAATCTATTGCTCAATGAGATAGCCGAGGCACTTTCTATTGAGCACCCTACTTTGACTCGTGTGCTAAAAGAGCTTGAGAGAGATGATTGGATCATCAGACAATCACACCCAGATGACAAAAGAGCAAAAACAGTCTCTCTATCCAAGAAGGGAAAAGAGAAAATGGCAAATATTGAAGCTATCATAGAGCAGATAAGAGCTCAAATATTGGACGATATAGACCAATCAGAGATCGAAGCAGGAGCCAAACTGCTTGAGAAGATAAGCAGCAGGCTAAAAGAGCTTGATTAGCGATATGATCGACTAATCTCCATGCCTATCCACAAACTCCTCATAGCTGCCCTCAAAATCTATATATGTGCCATCATCATTGAGTTTGATTATTCTATTGGCAAAGGCATCTATGAGCTCTCTATCGTGTGATACTACCATCACCCCGCCTTGATAGTTGTGCAGAGCTTCACCGACTGCTACGATAGCCTCTAGATCGAGATGATTGTCCGGCTCATCCATTACCAAAAAGTTGGCACTATCCATCATCATCTTGCTCATCATCACACGATGCTTCTCTCCGCCCGAGCAGGCATCCACCTTTTTCTTTTGCTCCTCTCCGCTAAAGAGCATTCGCCCAAGAGTCTTGCGAATGTCATCGATGTGCCACTTTGGATCAAAGCCCTGTATCCACTGTGGCAGCTCCACATCGCCGTTGACTACATCTGTAGTGTTTTGCGGAAAATAGCTTGTTGTGATAGTCTGCCCCCAGTTGTATCTGCCGCTATCAGCTTCTAGATTGCCCATCAAAATCTCGATCAGCGTAGTTTTGCCTACACCGTTTGAGCCTA
>CAZVPN010000021.1:0-1142 GCA_964628135.1 uncultured Campylobacterales bacterium | reverse complement strand
TTTGTCGCCTTTGTTGATCTTGAAGCTGATGTCATCAAGCACCTTGTGCTCACCGTAGCTTTTGGATATACCCTCGACCTCAAGCACCTCATTGCCTATTTCTCTATGAGGTTTAAACACTATCGATGGATCTCGTCTGGATGAGAGTTTGATCTCTTCTATGTTGAGCTTATCAAGCTGCTTTTGGCGTGAGGTTGCCTGCTTGGCTTTGGAGGCATTGGCAGAGAATCTAGCGATAAACTTCTCAAGCTCCTCTTTTTCTCTCAGAGCCTTGCTTCTCTCCGCTTCTGCCTGCTTGGCAAGTAGATTTGCAGCGATATACCACTCATCATAATTGCCCGTAAACTCTCTGATAGTCTGAAAATCCAAATCAAGTATATGTGTAACCACACCATTGAGAAAGTGCCTATCGTGAGAGATGACCAAAAGTGTGCCGTTGTGGCGTTTGAGCTCATTTTCCAGCCAAGCTATCGTATCCATGTCGAGGTTGTTGGTAGGCTCATCCAGCAATAAAACATCAGGCTTGAGAAATAGCACTTGAGCTAGAAGTATCTTAAATTTGTCACCACCCGTAAGCGAACTCATCAGATCATCATGCTGCTCCACGGGAAACCCAAGTGCCGTCAAGAGCTTCTCTATCTTGACATCACTCTCATAGGTAGGATCCTCATCGGCACATATCATCTCAAGCTCTGCCAGGCGGTTGTTTACCTCGTCAGACTCAAAATCCCCCTCCATATAGAGCTTCTCTTTCTCTTTTTGGGCATCATATAGTTTTTTGTTGCCATACAAAACTGCATCTTTAAGCGTAAAATCCTCAAAAGCATACTGATTTTGCCCCAACATCCCAAGCTTGAGCCCCGGCTGTAGCTGCACCTCTCCCTCACTAGGCTCTATCTCGCCTGCTAGGATCTTCATAAAGGTGGACTTGCCTGCCCCATTGGCACCTATCAATCCATATCTCTTGCCTGCATCAAGGGTGATATTGATCTTATCAAAGAGCACCCTCTTGCCATATCTCTGCGTCAAATTAACCGTGCTTAACAAACTGCAATCCTTTTAAAAAATTATCGCGATTTTAGCATAATTATAATTGTTTCTCCAAAATGTAGAGATATTTGGATGTTTGATTTGGTTTGTAA
>CAZVPN010000020.1:0-14951 GCA_964628135.1 uncultured Campylobacterales bacterium | reverse complement strand
TCTCGATGAAAATTTAGAGAGCAAAAGCAAAGGGCTCAAAGGGCTAATTCAAAAAAATGGAGCCAAACAGATAGCCAAACTTCTTGAGAATTTTTGATATATTGACCCCTTTGTGTTATAATTAGATTAAGAGAGCAAGAAGGAGAAGCGATGAGAAAAGTTTTTGGTTTTATAGCTACAGGTTTTGCAGTTTTGATATTGAGTGGATGTAATCCTGCCGTAGATATATCGAAAGCTACTGTATATTTGGATGAGCTAGGAAATGGATATAAAATTTCTGGTTCTGACACTGTAATACACAAAGAGGTTGACCTCTGTTTTTATGGTGATGATTATACTTATGGGAGAGGTAGTGAATATTTTGATGGAACTTATAGCATAGACTATTCAGACATTGTTTTTAGAGACCATACTGATGGTGGAAGTTATAGATTATTGACCACTGGTGAGATAACCGAAGGATATACTTATAATTTCAAAGGACTTAATAATAATATTAATGTAGAAAAAATAACACGAAGCTACAATGTGCAAGATTGTGTATATGTTAATGGTTCACAAAGAAAATTAAGCTCATTAAAGTTGATGAGTAAACATTAATAATTTCGAATATTCACAAATATTCCACAATCCCATCACGATCCTCCCACAATTTTCTCCTATGATTATAGTATCTTAAATCAAAGGAGAAAAAATGAAAAAGATTTTTTCAATGATAGCTGCTTTGGCGGCGGCAATGATAATGAGTGGCTGTAACGGTGTTGTAAGTGGTGATTTGCCATCCAATGGTTATGACAATGGCAGCGGTGGCGAGTATCGGGTCGATGTAGACAAGGTATATCTGCCTGATCTCTATGACGGATATTGTATACAGGGTCATCAGAGTAATGGACATGATGTAGATTTGGGGTTTGACGATAAGAGTGATTATATCTATATCAGATATGGTGACGGCAAATTCAATGGTCAATTTGATATCACAAACAGCGGGTATAGTATCAGTTTCTATGATAATGACGGAGGCAGCTACAGGATTGATACAGATGATGGATATTTGCATAAAGGGTTCAAATATGATATTTCAGGTATAGGAAGAGATATCATAATAGATGATATTCTAAGAGGAAAATGCGAAATTTAGCAAAAAATATACTTTTTGCCACATTTTTGCCACATTTTTTGGTTACAATACCAATAGGTGTCTTTATCTCTTCCCCCCTGAGATAAAGACGCCTACTTTATCAACTCCAAATAATCACAATTTAGTTAAAATATTCACTACTTTAAATCAGGATAAACTTTAATGGATATTAGAAAGTTATATTTGGACTATTTTCAAAAAAATGGACATAAACTTGTGGAGAGTTCGCCTTTGGTGCCGGATGATCCTACGCTTATGTTTACCAATGCCGGAATGGTGCAGTTCAAGAGTATATTTACGGGTAATGCCCCTATACCAAATCCGCCTAGAGCTACTTCGTCTCAGCTGTGCGTCAGAGCAGGCGGCAAGCATAATGATTTGGACAATGTAGGCTACACTGCTCGCCATCATACACTTTTTGAGATGCTTGGCAACTTCTCTTTTGCAGACTATTTCAAAGAGAAGGCAATAGCTTATGCTTGGGAGTTTATCACCTCCAAAGAGTATCTCAATCTACCTGTTGAAAAGCTCTGGGTGACAGTGCATGAGAGTGATGATGAAGCAGAAGAGATTTGGAAAAAGTATATAAGCCCCGATCGCATAATGCGCTTTGGTGACAAGGATAACTTTTGGCAGATGGGCGATACAGGACCTTGCGGGCCAAGCAGTGAGATATTTTATGATCAGGGTGAAGAGAATTTCAACTCCGCCGAGGATGTGATGGGTGGAGACGGCGATAGATTTCTGGAGATTTGGAATCTAGTATTTATGCAGTATGATCGCAGTGAAGATGGAGTCTTGACGCCTCTGCCAAAGCCGAGTATAGATACCGGTATGGGATTGGAGCGTGTGGTAGCGATCAAGGAGGGGGTGCTCAACAACTATCACTCATCTTTGTTTAGACCATATCTTGACAAAATAGGTGAGCTTGTAGGCAAGCCATATGAGTATGAGGCACCAAACTCAGCAAGCTATAGAGTGATTGCAGATCATTTGCGTTCAGTGACATTCCTCTTGGCACAGGGTGTGAACTTTGACAAAGAGGGTAGAGGCTATGTCCTTCGTCGTATTATGAGAAGAGCTATCAGGCATGGTTATCTGCTTGGCCTAAGAGAGCCGTTTATGTATAAACTTGTAGATACGATTGTCGATACTATGGGAGATCACTACACATATTTGCCTACCAAAGCAGAGGCGATAAAAACATCAATGAAGCTAGAGGAGGAGAGGTTTTTTGATACCATAGAAGCAGGTATTAAGCTTTTTAATCAAGAGCTTGAACAGACCAAAGATATCTTTGACGGTGCTGTTGCATTTAGATTGTATGATACTTATGGATTCCCTCTTGATTTGACCGAAGATATGCTTAGAGAAAAAGGCATAAAGCTTGATATAGAGGGTTTTAATGCCAAAATGGATGCACAAAAAGCCCAATCAAAAGCAAGCTGGAAAGGCACGGGTGATGCAAACACAAGTGGTGATTTCAAACTTCTCAAGGAGCAGTTTGGAGTCAATGAGTTTGTAGGGTATGAGACAAATAAAACTCAAGCAAAAGTATCGGCACTGCTAAATGAAAACTTTGAGCAGGTAGAGAGTATAGATGGTGCCGGATGGGTAATGCTTGATCGCACGCCATTTTATGCCGAATCTGGCGGACAAGTTGGCGATAGAGGCACTATCATAGTAGCAGGAAGCAGTGATCAAGTAATAGTTAAAGATACCAAGAAATTCCTCGATATGAATCTCTCTGAAGTAGAGGGTAGATTATCTGTGGGTGATGAGGTAGAGGCTTTGGTGGATAGTAGCCGTGCCGAGATAGAGAAGCATCACTCGGCTACCCACCTGCTTCATGCTGCATTGCGTGCAATCTTGGGAGATCATATAGCACAAGCAGGATCACTCAATGATGATAGTAGATTGAGATTTGACTTTTCTCATCCAAAAGCATTGAGTGTAGATGAGATAAAAGCGGTTGAAGCATGGGTAAATGACAAGATTTCTCGTGCAATTGCCAGAGAGACAAAAGTAATGAGCGTAGATGATGCCAAAGCTACGGGAGCGATGGCACTATTTGGTGAGAAGTATGGCGATAGTGTCCGAGTGGTGAGCTTTGATGATGCATCCGTAGAGCTTTGTGGTGGAACTCATGTGGATAATAGTGCTCAAATTGGACTATTCATGATCACCAAAGAGAGTGGAGTGAGTGCCGGAGTGCGTCGTATCGAGGCTGTGTGTGGCAATGCAGCAGTGAAAATGGTAAATGAGCTTAGAGATGAGATAGATGAGATAAAATCTGAACTCAAAGCACAAGATCCAATATCTGGTATCAATAGACTAAAAGGTGAAATAAAAACTCTCAAAGATGAACTCAAGAGTGCTCTAAGCAGCAGCAAAAAAGAGTTGACCCCTACAAAAATGGGCACTATAAATGTAATCATAGATGAGGTTGGTGCCGGTGATATCAAAGAGATGATAGATGAGGCAAAAAACAGATACGAAAATATCGCCATTATGCTATTTCAGAAAAAAGGCGACAGGGTAATGCTGGCAGCCGGTAGCAAAGATACGCCTATCAAAGCCGGAGACTGGATCAAGCAGATAGCACCGATAGTCGGCGGAGGCGGAGGAGGGCGTGCAGATTTTGCCCAGGCCGGCGGCAAAAAGCCTGATAAAATTTTAGATGCTATTGAAGCCGCAAAAGAGTATATAGATAAGCAGGTAAAAGGTTAGGCATGTATAGTCACGCTGTAGTTTTTTTACATCTGCTTAGCGCCATAGTCTGGATAGGCGGTATGATTGCTATTAGAGTTGCCGTGCATCCTGCATTGCAAAGTATCGATGACGGTGCTATGAAACTTGGCAAAACTTTAGAGATAACGGGCAGACTCTTTGTTTTGGTTGTTCCATTTATCATTACTCTTATTGTGACTGGATTGATGATGGCTATATCGTCAAGCGGCCACCATGGCAGCATGAAAATATTTTTTATAATCAAAGAGAGTATATGGACAGTGATGACACTCAACTTTATCTATATGTTTATCCAAAGGAGAGCAGCCTGGAGATTGTTTGAGGCAAAAAAAATGCTGGAAGCAAAAGAGAAGGTCAAACTGATTCCAAATCTTCTTCTCCCGATAAATATAGTGCTTGGCATTGTCGCAGTTTGGTTTGGCGTCACCCTCAGGGGGCTATAGTATGATATATCTCTGCTCTGCTTCAAGTTCCCGTGCCTCTTTACTCGATGAGTTTGGAATAGAGTTTGAACAGAAAAGTATAGAGTTTGATGAAGAGAGGATCAAAACTAATAGCGTCAGAGAATTTGTCTATTTGGCTTCCAAAGGAAAATTGGAAGCAGCACGAAAAAAGTATGGAATAGATATACCTATTTTAACTGCAGACAGTCTAATATATCTCAATGATAATGAAATGCTTAAAAAACCAAATAGTATAGATGAGGCCAGAAGAATGCTTGAGTCTCAAAGCGGAGCAAGAGTCTCTATTGTGTCATCTGTTCATCTGCAAAGCAGGCATGTGCTTTTTGCAGATACTTCTGTAGCGCATTATAATTTTTCGGAATTTAAGAGTGAAGAGCTGAAGTCTTATCTCGATAGCGGCAAATGGAGAGGCAAAACCGGAGGATGTATGGTGGAGGGTTTTTGTAAAAAGTATATTCAATCCTCAGATGGGCTTGAAAGCACAGCAAGAGGTTTGCAGGTAGAGATATTGATGCCATGGATCAAGTTCGCCACAACAGGGGTTTTTGGTGCTATATAGACTTACCAAGTATTTTATTATCTTTATTCTTGTTGTGATTGCAATACTGGGTGCTTTGTTTGCGTATGTTTATGACCATGAAGAGCTGGAAGCTAATAATCTTATCAATTATACTCCCGATGTATCAAGCGAAATACTGGATAGAAATGGCAATAGAATAGCATTTATCTTTAAAAAAACACATAGACTCTATGCGAGGTATGATGAGATTCCCGGATACATGGTCGAAGCACTCGTGGCGGTAGAGGATACCAGGTTTTTTGAACATCACGGCGTCAACCCTGATGCGATACTCAGGGCGGCACTTAAAGATATCAAAGCCAGAAGATTTGTAGAGGGGGGCAGCACTCTTACACAGCAGCTTATAAAAAATTCTCTTCTTACGAGAAAAAAGACGCTAATGAGAAAGATCAAGGAGGCTGTCCTTGCCATAAAGATAGAAAATAAACTCAGCAAAGAGCAGATACTTGAGAGATATCTCAATGAGCTATTTTTGGGCAATAACTATTATGGTGTCAAAACAGCAGCTTTTGGATATTTTCACAAAAATCTCAATCAGCTGACCCTGAAAGAGTCTGCTATGCTCATGGGGCTTCCGAGAGGACCGAGTTTTTATAATCCTATCAAACATTACAAAAGAGCCTTAAACAGGGCCAATGTTGTGCTTAGAAGAATGAAAAAAATCGGCTGGATATCGCAAAGTGAATACCTGGAGGCAATCAAAGAGACTCCTAAGGTATATAAAAGCTCTCTAACCCAAAATATTGCACCATATATCGTAGATGAGATTTTGCGTAGATTCAAAAATAAATTTGGTGATATTAGAAGAGGTGGCTATAAAATATATACCACGATAGATCTAAATATTCAAAATATTGCCAGAAATGCTGTAAAGTATGGTTTTGACAGAGCCGCCAAAAGATATAAATATAATAAAGAAACAACAAAATTCAATGGAGCATTGATCGCAGTCGAAAATAAAACAGGCGATATACTTGCAATGGTAGGGGGAGAGAGCTATCATAGATCGGCTTTCAATAGAGTTACTATGGCGAGGAGACAGCCAGGCTCGTCATTCAAGCCGTTTATCTATCAGACTGCCTTAGATATGGGATATAACCCTGCAACCAAGCTGACAGATTTGGCAAGAACTTTTCAATACAGAGTAAATGGTCAAAAAAGAGTCTGGGCACCCAAAAATTATGAAAGAGATTTTGAGGGCTTTATATCGCTTAGAGATGCTTTGGTCCATTCAAGAAATCTTGCTACCGTCAACTTGGTATACGATATAGGTGTTGAGATAATTCGTAAAAGATTGGCACTGCTTGATGTGCCGGATATTCCCAAAGATCTCTCTATTGCATTGGGAAATCTAGCGATTAGTCCATATAAAATGGCTCAGATGTACACTGTGTTTTCCAATGGCGGACATATGATAGAGCCGAGGCTTGTTAGCAAAATAGTCTCAAAAGAGAATGCCGTATTATACGAGACTAAGCCAAAAGAGATAGCAAATTTTACAAAGCCAAGGCAGGCATACCTCATGACCAGTATACTTGAGGATGTGATTAGGCGCGGCACCGGAAAAAATGCAGCAGTTAAAGGTATAGAATTGGCAGGAAAGACCGGCACGACAAATAATGGGGTAGATGCATGGTTTTGCGGCTATTCTCCTACAATCACAACAATTGTGTGGTATGGCAAAGACAACAATCACCGTATAGGAAGCAGAGCTACCGGTGGCTCAATCGCTGCACCTGCCTTTGCATACTTCTACAAAAATATCTTAAAAATATTTCCAGATATTCAAAAGAAATTTATGAAGCCTGATGGTGTTTACACGGGAGTGATGGAAGATGGGAAAGAGGAGCTGTATACAGACATATCTCCATTGCCTACTCAAAAAGTAAAAGTATCGAAACTTTTTGAGTCTGCTGCATCCGACCCAAATACAACAACTTCACAAGGCAACAATATTACCAATAATGAAACTGGAGAGGATGACGGGGTTGAAGTGATAAAGCTGGATGATGAGCCGGTAGTCGATATAACCGATAAAGGTTATGACAAATCAAAAGAGAACAATGATACTATAGATCCACTTCATCTCAAACATATAAAGCCGGCTAAAGTAGGAGATGACAGCGGAACACTTTTCTAAAGGATGAGTTAATGGATGGAAAAACATCAATAGATTTGAATTATTTTAAAAGTTTAAGACGCGAATTTCACAGGATACCGGAGCTTGGCTATAGAGAGTATAAGACATCGGATAAGATATCTCAAGAGCTAGATTCGTATGGCATAGAGTATGAGCGCGGAATAGGCAAGACGGGAATCGTAGCATGGATAAAAAAGGGTAACTCAAAACACTCTATTGCCCTTAGGGCAGATATGGATGCGCTTGAAATACCGGATGAAAGCGGAGTGAAGTATATATCAGAGCACAACGGGATAAGTCATGCATGTGGGCATGATGGGCATACAGTGATGCTTTTGGCTGCAGCAAAAGTATTGAAGAGTGATATAGAGTTTGATGGTACTGTTTATTTGATATTTCAACCGGCAGAAGAGGGCGGCGCAGGCGCAAAAAGAATGATTGATGACGGGCTGTTCGAAAAGTTCAAGATAGATTCAATATATGGAATGCACAATCGTCCACAAGAGCCTTTTGGAACTTTTTTGATCAAAGAGGGGCCGGTAATGACATCTGTAGACACTTGGTCAGTACTTGTAAAAGGGCGCTCAGGACACAGCTCTCAGCCACACAGAACAATAAACCCCATCATAGTGGCAGCACACACAGTTCAAGCTATCAAAGAGATATCAGCACTCAGTATAGACCCATCAGAAGCTCATGTTATTACTGTATCAGGCATATATGGCGGCGGAGTATTTAACGCTGTACCGGACACCTGCAGGATTGAAGGCTCTATACGCAGTTTTAGCAACAAAGTCCAAAATATTATAGAAGAGCGCATAAATACTCTAAGTAAAAGTATAGCAAATGGATTTGGGGCAGAGGCAGAGGTTCATTATGAATACAGATACCCCCCAACAATAAACACCAAAATAGATTCTGCACTGGGGGCAGCCAAAATGACTGTCGGAGTTGAAAATATTAAATCAGATTTTTCTTCAAGTATGGGCTCTGAAGATTTTAGCTACTTCTTGCAACAGGTGCAAGGATGCTATGTATGGCTTGGCAGTGCAACAGATGAAAACAGCGTTACTCCTCTACACTCTAGCAAGTATGACTTTAATGATGATCTTATAGAGATTGGGGCAAACTATTGGATAAATCTTGTCAAGAGAGAGTTGTCGTAAGCTAATCGACTATCTCTACCGCTCCTCCTCTACGGATATCTGCACCACCCGTATAGTTACCTGTTACGGCATTTACACCGCCGAAAAACAGATTTAGATCTTTAAATTCATTTACAGAGTAGTGTTTTTTTGCCTCGCTGATAATTTTAGAGTCAAAGCCTGGTTCAAAAAAGAGTTCATTTTTTTCAAGATGCATCCTTGGTGCATCAACGGCTTTCTGGATTCCGTTGCCAAATCTTAGATGTCTCTCGATCACCTCTATAATGGCACTTCTTATTCTATTGCTGCCCGCACTTCCAAGCACAAGCTTGGGTATATTTTCTTCGAGGAGTATAGTAGGAGCCATCATCGATGGAAGTCTAATGCCTGATGGCCACTTAAAAAAACCATGTGGATTGAGATCCTCCTCCCCAAGCATATTGTTCATCATGATTCCAGTATTTGGTATAACCACGCCGCTTCCTTCGCCATTTGTTGAAGTAACCGAGGCACAGTTCCCCTCTGCATCAATAATGCTTATGTGTGTGGTGTTTCCCCATAGATTCACACGACTGTTGAGACTTTGCTTATAATGTTCTATCAAGTTTTCATTATTCAAAACTGCCGTGAGCTCATTGTCGTGCAGTTTGGCATCTATGACAGAGTTGCGAAATTCTGCTGTAACTGCAAAGGTCTCTATCAATTCTTTTATATACTCAATGGATTGAAACTCTGTATAATCGTTTGATTGAATCAATTCTAGTGCAAATGCTATGAGGATACCGCCGGATGATGGTGGAGGATTTGTATATACGGTATAATCAAGATAGTCAAACGAGATAGCCTCTCTAACTTTCACATCATAGTTTGCAAGCTCTTCATAATTGAGCAATCCTCCATTTTCACGATAGTATTTGTCTATATTTTTGGCTAGATCTCCCTTATAAAAGCATTTTGCTCCATCTTTTACAAAGAGCTCTAAAAAATCTCCATACTCTTGATTGTAGAAGAGTTCCGAATTGCTTATGAGTTTCCCAGATGGTGCATAAATTTTTTTTGAGTTTTCTGTTGACAGAAAAATCGGCTCAAGAAGTTTGATCAAATCTGACTGTATTGTGCTTAGATGGATTCCATTTTTGGCATATGAGAGAGCCGGGGCAACAACAGCCTCAATATCTATTTTGCCAAGCTCTCTATGAATCTTATCAATTCCTGCCACTTGTCCGGGAATTGCAGTCGAACCTGCGCCGACATGAAACTCTTGCACGGCAGTTCCAAAATCCACATATATCGGATAAAAATCCGGAGCAGTATCACTGTTTGGAGGAACATCCACAAAAAAATCATACAGCTTCGGCTTCTCGCCGGGTGAGTATGCCATCAAGAAACCACCACCGCCAAGACTCGACAATGCAGGCTCACTTAAAGGTGCAGCAAGAAGTGCAGCACATGCTGCATCAAAGGCATTACCTCCGGCTCTGAGAATATCTGCTCCTGCTTTTGCCGTGAGGGCATCACCTGCTGCTATCACCCCTCTCATACAGCGACAATCTCCTCTCTAATCACACTGTCAAGCGAGCCATTCACACTATAGAGTTCTCTCATCTTCTCTGAAATGGCAGGGGCATCTATCAGTTCATGCAGAGGTGCTATTTCATTTTCGGCATCGATTTCTTTAAAAATATCGGCCTTCTTGAGTTCGTTTACCAAGATATGCAGTTTTTCTCTTATAGTCATGACTCTGTTTTTTTCAATAAATTTCCCATTAAGTCCATGTCTGACAGCATTCCACTTATTTTGTTTGCTGATCTGGTATGGCTCTCTATGCGCCGGTTTTTTTGAGTAATAAATGAGAGTCGCTCTATACAATAGAGTAAGCAGCTTCAATCTTGTTTTATTATAAAAGGCATCACATACGCGTAGCTCTACAGTACCAAATTTTTGATGGATGCGTACATCCCACCAAATATCTTTGACGCTTTTAATCGTACCTGTCTCAAAGAGTTGATCGGTTAAATCCATATACTCTTTATAGCTTTCAAAATATTCCGGTATGCCGGCTCTTGGGAGTCGCTCAAATATTTTGCTCCTGTATGATTGTAATCCGGTATCTTCGCCGAGATGAAAGGGGGAGCTTGCTGAAAGAGCGAGAAATAGAGGTAGCAGGTGTATTGTATGGTTGTAGGAGTTAATGGCCGCATGTTCATCAGGCATCGCTATATGTATATGAAGACCGCTGATTAGGAAATTTTTGAGAACTATCTGGAGTTCCTTGGCAAAAGCATCATATCTGGGATCATCAAAGCGCTCATTATCCTCTTTGCGTTCAAACGGATGCGTAGCAAGTGCAGCCAAGACTATATTTTTCTCTTTGCCTATCTCAGCTATCTCAAAAAGAGCATTCATGATAAAATCAGTAGCCTCTGAAGCACTTTCGCACACAGGCGTAACAATCTCAATCATAGATTTGAGAAGTTCTTTGTGAATGTGTGGCTTAAGCTTTGGCGGAAGATGCTCAAAAATATATGGAGACTTGTTGGCAGGGCTCATACTATTTTTGTCTATCAGCCTTACCTCAAGTTCTAAACCTATTGTAAATGGATTCTTCGGATGAAATATTTGATTCAATTTTTCCCTCAATATACTTAGCTATTGGAAAGTATATCAAAAAAGCGGGAAAGAAAAAATTATTTATTAATCTCATATGGAACAATGCATGATTTATCCCCTTTTGGATAGCCGTCGACGCCGCCGTCATAAGTATCTTCGATACACTGATTGTTGTCGTTGATCTTTCCGTAAGTGCTGCATTTTATGCTGTTTGCTCTTTCTGTGTGCGCAAGGGCGTGGATATCTTTACCGGTTGCATTTTTGGCGATATCATCAATAACAAACTCAAGAGTCAAGCTTTCACATTCATTATTAGGGAAATCATGGACTATAACAATATGATCCTGCTTTTTTAGATCAGCATCAGACATGTAGCCGCAACCCGCAATGATAAAGGCTGCAAGAGAGACGGCTGTGTAAGTTTTTTTTCTCATAGGAACTCCTAAAATTTAATTTTAAAAAGTATAAACCAAAAAAGTCAAAAATGTGTCAAGCAGGTAGATATTTTGACTCTAAAGCCTAAAATCATACCCAATAACACAGGCAACGCTGCCTGAGTCTAAGCCCAATTCGCCACCATATTTTTTCTCATGGCACTCAGTAGTATTATCTTCTCTGTCAAAATCACTGCAGTGAATACTGTTTTTTCTCTCAGCGTGCATGGTATCTGTCAACGGCACGGTAACATCTATATAAATTTCAACTGCTTCTCCGATGAGCCCCTCGCATGTATCATCCGGAAAATTGTGGATAATGACCATAGAGTCACTGTTTTTTAGCTCCTCGTCTGTAGCGCCGCCACAAGCTGTAAGTATAAAAGTAGCTACTAAAAATAAAGATAAAATTATTGGTTTATTCAAATCAAACTCCTTATGGGCGGTATTATACAGAAGTTTAAATTAAAAAATATTAAAAAGAGTATTTTCCTGCACGGAGTGTGCAGGAAAGAGAAGTATTAGCAAGAATATGTAGATATGTATTCGTATGCTGTTGGTCGCCCCTCTACAGGTATTACATGTCTTTCAAACATATAGTCGATATATGTAGATATAAATTCATCATTCATAACAGGTGACAGGAAGCTGTGATCAGCCTCTAGTCCTTCAAGAGCCTCTCTGAAGCTATTTGGAAGTTCAGGAATGCCACGCTCTTTGAGCTCATCTCTGCTCCACTCAAATAGATCTTCGTTGACAGGTCCTACAAGCTCATATCCGCCGGCTTTGATACCATCGATTCCTGCCATCATTAATGTAGTAAATGCAAGATATGGACAAGATGTGCTGTCTGGGAATCTAGTCTCTATTCTGGTTGATTTCTCACCTGCACCATATGGTATACGACAAGCTGCAGATCTGTTTTGTGCAGAGTAGGTCAAGATTCTTGGAGCCTCAAATCCAGGCAAGAGTCTCTTGTATGAGTTAGTTGATGGGTTGGTAAATGATGCCACTGCCTCTTTGTGTTTAAATATTCCACTTAGATAATCAAGAGCTGTTTTGCTAAGGTTTGCATATTCACCCTCTTTGTAGAATAGGTTTTTGCCATCTTTCCATAGTGACTGGTGAACATGCATTCCGTTTCCGTTGTCATTGTATATTGGTTTTGGCATAAATGTAGCAGTTTTGCCATTGAGGTGTGCTACCATTTTGACTACATATTTATATTTTTGGACATTATCAGCGGCTGTGATGATGTCCCCGAATACTATACCGATCTCAGCTTGTGCTTGAGCGACTTCATGGTGACCCAATACTACTTCTAATCCAACCTCTTCAAGCACCTGCATCATCTCTGCTCTGAGATCCACTGTAGAGTCGGTTGGCATTACAGGGAAATATCCACCTTTGATACGAGGTCTGTGGCCCATATTTCCAAATTCGCCATAATCAGCACTGTCTGCCCAGTGACCCTCATCTGTCTCTACTCTAAATGATTGCTCATTGTCTGCATCGGTGATCTTGACATCATCAAATACAAAAAATTCATTCTCCGGACCAAAATATGCAGCATCACCTATGCCTTGCTCCTCCAGATACTTAAGAGCCTTTTTGGCGATAGATCTTGGGCATTTTTCATACAATTCACCCTTGTAGATATCATATACATCACAAATGACGATAATAGTTGGATCAGCAGTAAAAGGATCCAAAAAAGCTGTCGGAACATCCGGCTTGAGGATCATGTCTGATTGGTTAATTGGTTGCCAATTTTCGATAGATGAGCCATCAAAAGGCACGCCGTTTTCCAACATTTCATCGTTGACCGCGCTTTTCTTGTATGTGATATGATGCCAAGCACCTTTGATATCAGTAAATCTAAAATCTACAAACTCTACCTCATTCTCTTCACAAAATTTGTTGAACTCGGCAATATTGTTTACAAACTTACCCATTCTTTCTCCTTAAAATTTAATATCAAATATTATAGCGACAATTTTCAAAGAGCCAAAAGATAAATTGCTTAAATTTTAACCATTTCTCTTTGGCGGTTTCTAAAAGTAGCAGCTTGGGTATAGCCAATGCTTTTGGCAAGTGAGTAAGCCTGATCCAAGCCTGCCGCTACATCTTCGGTAGCATGGGCATCAGAGCCAAATGTAATAGGTATATCCATTCTGTATGCCTCTTTGAGTAGCTCACTAGATGGGTATATCTCAGCTATTGGTTTGCGTAGCCCCGCACTGTTTATCTCGATTGTCATATCACTCTCTTTGATAGCTTGTAGTGCATCTTTGGCTATATCGACAAGACTCTCTTTTGGAAAATACTTAAATATCTTTATCAGATCGATATGTCCTACTATATCAAAATATCCACTCTGAGCCATATCTTTAATAGCGGCAAAATACTCTCGGTATATCTCATCAACATCTCTATCCTGCCACCCTCCGATAAATTCAGGGTTGTCAAAGCCCCATTTATTGATGAAGTGAACAGAGCCGATGAGATAATCCACTTTGGCATTAAGCACCCTCTCATCCATATGACCAGGCAACCAATCTACCTCATATCCCAGCCTGACATCTATGCGATTTTCGTAGATCTCTTTGGCATTTAGCACCTCTTGGGTATAGATCTGCATCTCTTCAAACCCAAGCCTATAATCCTCATCAAAATCCATGGGTGCATGCTCACTGAATCCGTAAATATCTATACCATATGTTATAGCACGATGCAAATATTCATCGATTGTGCCGGTTGCGTGATTGCATCTTAGTGTGTGGTTGTGAAGATCTATTTTCATTTGTGCATCCAAGTCGTTTTTTATAATTTTATCTCAAACTTTTTGAAAGAGGCGTTAGTTTTTTGATGGCATTTTTTGATATCTCTTTGAGAAAAATATCTACACCCTTGGGTTCGTTTTTGTTGCCGTGAACCAATATTATAGAGTTGTTTTTGATCTTTTGGGCTTTTGCTAGCCAAGTGTTGGAGCCTATCGTGATTAGCCCAAGCTTTTTGACAGTATCAATACTCTTTTTGTCGGAGACTAGACCTGGAAAACGAAAAAATATAGATGGGGTGATACTGTTTAGAATGAGAAGCTTCTCAAGGTTGAGTATATCTTTTTTGAGGTTGTACCCTTTGCTTAACACAAAGTTTTGAGCAAGTGGCTTTTTGGGATGATAGGTGTGTTTGTATGTATGGTTTGCCCAAGTGATATCTAGTTTACCATTTTTTTGCCATCTTTTAAACTGTTCAAATGCTACGCGGTGTTTGAGTATCCATCTGCCGCTGATAAACAGGGTTACAGGCACAGGATTTTTGAATTTATCTATGATGCCTTGATATAGCCTTCTCTCAAAGCCTTTTTTGGATGATGGGCATAGGTCGGTAGTGAGTGTTATGCCGCCGTTTGTATGTGTGATGCCGTCATTTTGCAGGGGGTAGGGTGCAGATGCAGATTTGCGGAGCAATTTGGCATAGGGTGTGCCTTGAAAATATGATGCTTTATCGCACCTGCTTCCTATTGTTTTGACCGGTGAGTGTATAGATGTCTTTAGCGTCGTCATATCTACACTAAGCTGCATATTTTTGCCATCTAGTTTGAAACTCCTTAGATTTACGCTGTTTCCGTAGCAAAATTTATTGACCCTATAGTCGGATATGGTATGTGCATATAATGAAGT
>CAZVPN010000019.1:13543-15275 GCA_964628135.1 uncultured Campylobacterales bacterium | reverse complement strand
GTATGAATAATCAAAAGAGTTAATAAGAAAACTTATATCCGCGTCTTCTGACTGTGTGGATGACTTGAAAGCCTAGTATGCTTTTGAGTCGTTTTCTGATTTGATTTATGGCTACCTCTACGGTATTATCAGAGACATATTCCGGCTCTTCCCACAAAGCATTGATGATCTCATCTTTGCTAAATACACGCTTTTTTCTTACTGCCAGATATGCCAAGATATCAAATGTCTTGCCATTCAGTGAGACTGTCTTGTCATCATACTCTATCTTTTTGTTGGCTATATCGATGGTAAGTTTGCCTATATCTATAGTAGTACCGTGGAGATTGCGCATATTAGCAAGTACCCTTGCCGCCAAAAGATCTGCCTGATTATGGTGATTTACTATCACATCATCTGCTCCAAGCTCATAAAAAGAAACTTGATTATTGATATTGTTGCTCAAAAGGATGATTTTTGTCTCGATCTTCTTGCGCTTGACATCCCTCATATATCTCTCAAGAGAGAACATGATACCTTCATCAACAATAATAATCAGCTCATAGTGTCTAAAATCAGTAAAGTTTGTTGCGTCATAAAGATCTTTGGCATTATCCACAATACATATAAAGTACTTTTCTATCTCTTTATGCAACTCTTTTGCAAAATCACTTTTGAACCCGACAGTCAATATCCTCATACTTACAAATCCTAATTTAGAAACTCAATAATGGCAATAAAACAGTGAAAATTTGGTGTAGTGCCTAATCGTTGATGAAGTTATATCTAAAAGAAGCTTATTTAAAAATAAAAGTTGATTTTGGCTATTTTATCGCTTTGATATATACTCTTTTGGGAGCAGGATAACCCTCAATTGTTTTACTGCTGTCATCTGGATCAAGAAAATGCTCCAGACTTTGATGATCTATCCAATCTGTTTTGCGCTGTTCATTTAGATCTGTTTTGGTCACCGCCAGTACTTCAACATCAACAAAACCCGCTCTACGGCACCAGTTAATCAATGCAGGAACAGTCGGTATAAAATATATATTTGGGATTTTGGAATACCTCTCTGCCGGCGTCAGGCACACCTCATTATCGCCATCTATCATAAAAGTATCAAGGATAAGCTCACCACCGTCATTGAGTCCTTTATAAAGTGACTTTAACATAGAGATAGGATCACTCCTGTGATACAAAACCCCCAAACAAAAGAGGGTATCAAACTTATGCTCATAATACTCTACATGCTCTACTCCCAAAAGCTCATATATTATGTTGCTCTTGATGAAGTGGTCAATAAATTGAAATTGGGAGTAATATAGTGCCGAGGGGTCAAATCCGACAAGTTTGGCAGGCTTGTGGCTGAGCATACGAAATAGATAGTAGCCATTGTTGCATCCTATATCACCGACGACTTTGCCCTCTAGATCAAAATGTGGCTCAAGCAAATTATACTTGATAAAGCTTCTCCACTCACTATCAATCAATGTATCAGATATTTTAAACGGTCCCTTTCTCCAAGGCTTCAGTAATCGTGCAGTCTCATATATCTGGCTGTTGTGAGCATCTGAAATATCATCAAAGGCTATCTCAACTATATCACTAAGTGTTATCGAGGATGGCTCTATGTTTGGCAATTTGGAGATAGCCTCTTGCAAAGGAGCAATATTTTTCCACCCCAACCACTTGAGTCTATCCGCCCTAATACCATCTAAATCCACAAATCACCACCCTAAAACCTAATCCCTAA
>CAZVPN010000019.1:8667-13443 GCA_964628135.1 uncultured Campylobacterales bacterium | reverse complement strand
CTAAAACCTAATCCCTAATCCCTAACAAAAGCTTTAATGATCTTCTGCTCTTTGATTGGTCTATCGCCTCTGCCTGTAGGAACACTGTCTATCTTATCGACTACTTTCTGTCCCTTAATGACTTTGCCAAATATAGTATATCCACCATTAAGCCAAGGAGTCGGCTTGACGGTGATAAAAAACTGGCTACCGTTGGTATTTGGACCGGCATTAGCCATAGCCAGAAGGTATGGTCTATCAAATATAACATTGGGAGCATACTCATTTTTGAATGCTTTGCCCCAGATTGATTGACCGCCTCTGCCGGTACCGGTGGGGTCTCCACCCTGGATCATAAAATTCTTGATAACTCTGTGGAATATTATTCCATTATAATATCCTTTTTTAACAAGCCCTACAAAATTTTTCACTGCAAGCGGAGCTACTTTTGGCATTAGCTTGAGTTCTATATTGCCTTGATTTGTCTCCAGCACCACTATAGGCGATTTTGAATCTGCCATCATTGAAATAGTAGTTGCTGCTATAAGTATAATAATTTTTTTCATATTTCTCTCCTATTTTGCATAATTGATTGCGCGAGTCTCTCTAATCACATTAACCTTGATCTCTCCAGGATATTGTACCTTCTCTTCAATTTTTTTGGCAAGCATACTGCTTAAAATAGCCGCCTGATTATCATCAACCTTGCCTGCATCAACAAAGACCCTTATCTCCCGTCCGGCATTGATAGCATAGGCTTGCACCACTCCCTCGCTTTGCATTGCCAAAGACTCTATATCTTTCACCCTCTTGGCAAAACTCTCCAACACCTCTCTTCTTGCACCTGGTCTAGCCGCACTGATAGTATCGGCCGCACAAACTGCCGCACTCTCAATACTGTCAAACTCCTCTTCTCCGTGGTGTGCATATATTGCATTTATGACTGTTGGATGCTCATTGTACCTCCTGCATATCTCAGCACCCAATTCCACATGTGAACCGCCAAAATCTTGAGTCAAAGCTTTGCCTATATCATGCAGCAATCCTGCTCTCATTGCCAATTTTTCATCTCCGCCCATCTCTGCTGCCATTACTCTGGCAAGTCTAGCTACCTCGAGGGTGTGTGCAAGAGCGTTTTGCCCATAGCTTGCTCGATACTTCAACCTGCCCAATAGCTTGATGATCTCCTCATGCATCGGGAAGAGTCCCATATCGATCACGACACTCTCACCCTCTTCGTACAATTTCTGTTCAAACTCAGCCTGAACTTTTTCATGAACCTCTTCGATACGACCCGGGTGTATCCTGCCATCTTCAACAAGTATCTCTATGACTCTTGTTGCTATTGCTCTGCGATAGAGATTGAAGCTACTGACTATAATGACACCGGGAGTCTCGTCAATAATTATATCTACGCCAAGCAGCTGCTCAAGAGTTTTGATATTGCGTCCCTCCTTGCCGATGATACGTCCCTTATGCTCATCGCTTGGCAAGGTAACAACATTGATAAGCCTCTCGCCCGCAAACTCTCCTGCATATCTAGTAGTAGCTTGGGCCAGTATAAAATTGGCTTTTTTCTCAGCCTCTTCTCTGGCAAGTTTTTCATGTTTTCGTATGATTTTTGCAGCATCTGACTGCACCATCTCTTCTGTCTTTTTAAGTATGTAGTCTCTTGCTTCGCTTTTAGTCAATGAAGCTGCATTTTCGATTTTTGAGATTGCCTCATCTATCTCCTGTTGTTTGCGCTCTTCGAGTATTTCAAGGGATCTTCTTTGTTCATTGAGCTTGTTTTGAAGCTGCAAAGCTCTCTCTTTTTGGGCATCTGCATCTCTTATTTTCAATATAAGCTCTTTTTCTCTCAAATCAAGCTCTTCAATTAATTTTTCATGCTCTCTCTTCTGTTCTATATGGAGCTCTTCGGCTTCCATTTTGGCTTTATTCAAAAGCATATCGGCTTCGGCCTCTATAGTTTTGGCTTTTGCCTTCGCCTCAAGTTCCAAGTATTCAAATCTTTTTTTGCTTCCTATTCTGGAGATAGCATAGCCTATAGCAATGCCAACGACCAAAAAAGTTCCACTCATCCAATACATCTCGTTCCTTTCATGGAACCAAAATTTCATTTAATTGATTGTTACAACTCTATCCGCACGCACATCATGTTTGTCGGTAATTTTTTTTGATGAAAAACATAAAGCTCTCTGCACAAATACAACCTCTTTGATATTGTTACTATTTCTTGAAAAAAATCTATCGTACATTCCTTTGCCAAACCCTATTCGTTTCAAAGAAATATCAAACCCTATTATGGGTACTACCGCTATATCTATCTTTTTTATTCTAAACTGTTTTGAAAATTTTGGTTCTTTTATGCCAAATCTTTTTTTATATAGTGGCAATCTATATTTTACCAAAGTGAAACTTGAATCCACCATAAACGGAACCAGCAGATCAATACCCTCTCGGCGAAGCCTATTTATAAGTGGCAAAGTATCTACCTCTATATCAAGCGGAATATACAACATCACACTGCTTGCTTTGGCTCTCTTAATAATCTCATAAAGCTTACTGTTGATCTTTTTGTCTCTAATATACCTCTGCTGCGAAGATAGTGAGTTTAGTCTTTTTAGAGCCCATTTTCTAAATTTGTCTTTTTGCATAAAGCCTCACTTTTTTGAATAAAACCCGACAAGATAAATTATACAATCTCTAGACTCAAATCCCGATATAGAATTCTTACAATTCGTGCAATACTCGTATATATGGGTCTCTTTGCAACAATTGAGGTGCACCCGCGGATGCAGTGATGTTTTTGTAAGGTGCCCATATGTATGATGATTGCATGAAGTGTTTAATCTCTATATTGGGATTTGAGTCTAAACTTGGTATTTAAAAACACTAAGTATAATATTACCAATGCACTCACACAAGGAATATAATGGCACTATTTGGCGTTTTGAAAAAGGCATTTGGCAAGACTAGTGAAAATATCAAAGAGGTAGCACCTCAAAAAAGATCCAAAGTATCCAAAGATGATTTTGAAGAGATTTTGCTTGAGGCTGATGTCAACTACGATCTTATAGAGAGGCTACTTGATGGGCTACCGGAAAATATCACAAAAGTGCAAGCGTTTAACTCGCTTATCTCCGTATTCCAATATCAAGCAGAGTGGATAGAACCCGGCAGCTATGCACCTTTTGTAGAGATGATAGTAGGCGTAAATGGTGCGGGCAAAACTACGACCATAGCCAAACTTGCCAAACACTACCAAAAAGAGGGCAGAAGTGTGATGCTAGGAGCAGGAGATACCTTTAGGGCTGCGGCTATCGAGCAGCTTAGTCGCTGGGCTGTCAAGCTAAATATCCCAATAGTCTCTACCAAACAAGGACATGATCCATCGGCAGTAGTCTATGACACCATCCAATCAGCCGTAGCAAAGGGGATACAAAATGTCATTATAGATACTGCCGGCAGATTGCATACACAATCCAATCTATCTGAAGAGCTCAAAAAGATGGTCAGAGTAGCCGACAAGGCTCTCAAAGCCGCGCCACATCGCAAACTGCTCATACTTGATGGCACACAAGGTAGCTCAGCTATAAATCAAGCCAAAGCATTTGATGAGATTATTGGTATAGATGGTATCATCATAACCAAACTTGACGGCACTGCCAAGGGTGGAGCTGTGCTTACAATAGCAGATGAGCTGCAAATGCCTATATACTATATGGGCACAGGCGAGACTCCGGATGATCTTGTAAGGTTCAAGGCAAACGAATATGTCAATGTCATTCTTGATGAGATATTTTTATAAAAAATGACAATTTGACATATTTTTGATACATCTTTAAAAAATATTATATTATTGCACCATAAAAATAGGGAGCGATAATATGGCTAAGAAAAAAACTCTATTTGAGTGTCAAGCTTGTGGGTTTCAAACACCAAGATGGATGGGTAAGTGCCCATCTTGTGGAGAGTGGGAGAGTTTGGTTGAGCTAACGACAGAGCAGATCAAATTTCTCAAAGAGAGCTCCAAAACAAACACCCACACAAATAGCAACTACGCCAAACCAATCACCCAAATAACACAAGAGAACATAAGTCGTTTTGGTTCAGGCAGCAGAGAGCTGGATCTCGTGCTTGGCGGTGGGATAGTACCCGGATCCTTGACTCTTATCGGAGGAAGCCCCGGCATAGGCAAATCGACACTACTGCTCAAAATAGCAGGCAATTTGGCTCAAAGTGGCAAAAAGGTTTTGTATGTATCCGGAGAGGAGTCTGCCGGCCAGATTAAACTGCGTGCAAACAGGCTCGATAGCAATCACGACAATCTATATCTTTTGCCTGAAATCAATCTATCATCGGTATTATCAGAGATTGGCAATGAAAAGTATGAACTCATTGTGATTGACTCCATACAAACCCTCTATTCAGATGATACACCATCGGCACCCGGCTCTGTCACACAAGTTAGAAATATAACATTTGAGCTAATGCGTGTAGCCAAAAGTATGCAAATAGCCATATTTATCATAGGTCATATCACCAAAGATGGCTCTATCGCAGGACCAAGGGTGCTTGAACATATGGTAGATAGCGTGCTATATTTTGAAGGAGACAGCAATAGTGAACTAAGACTTCTGAGAGGCTTCAAAAATAGATTTGGATCCACTAATGAAGTGGGTATATTCGAGATGAACAAAAGCGGTCTTCATGATGCAAAAAGTATGGCAGGAAGGTTTTTTGATAAAGCTAAGCTTCAATCCGGCTCTGCTTTGACAGTTATAATGGAGGGAA
>CAZVPN010000019.1:0-8567 GCA_964628135.1 uncultured Campylobacterales bacterium | reverse complement strand
AGAGAGTTGAGCACTGAGACACTTTTCTTGGGCGAAGTCAGCCTAACAGGAGAGATAAGGGAGGTATCATCACTCACCCAGCGTTTAAAAGAGATAGAAACACAAGGTTTCAAGAAAGCAGTGGTGCCTTCAAAACCGTTAGAAGAGAGCAATATAAAATGCTATATAGCTGATGAAGTATCCAAAATAGTTGAGTGGATTTTTATATAATATTGTGTTAAACTACTGCTATGAAAATAGGAACAGATATTATACAGATAGATCGCATCAAGCAAGCCTTAGAAAAAGATGGGGATAGATTTAAAAAGCGCTTCTTGAACCAATCTGAAATAGAAATAGCAACCAAAATTGATACAATTGCCGGATTTTGGGCAGCTAAAGAGGCGATATCAAAGGCTCTCGGTTGTGGAATAGGCAGTAAACTTTCATTTGGGGATATTACTATATTCAAGGATAAAATGGGAGCACCACACTTCAAACTAAGTGATAACGCCCAAAAAGTACACAACATCAAAGATAGTTCACTATCCATAAGTCATGATGGCAATTTTGCAATTGCAATAGCAGCAATTGAGATAAAAGGTATATAGTAGTAAAATACTTTTCCTGCCAAAATTATACATAAAAAAGGAATTTTTATGAGATATATAATATATACTTTTGTATTACTTTTTATAACAACGGGATGTGTCAGAAATATACGCATGATACCAATCGGAGAGAACAATGTAACGAAAAATAATCAAAGCAAACCGAGTGGTAGACTATATGATGTTACACAAAGCGAGGGAAGGCATAAGCTCAAAGCAGAACCTTTTAGCCTAAACTCCAAGAAAAAAGACCCTGAACTTTTGGGACCGCAAAGAACACTAAATGAATATTCCGCCGACAAACCAACACCAAAACCCAATACTCATGCCAAGATGAGTAAAAGTGAGTGCATATCTATAATAGGTCAAGCAAAATTCGACAGATATGCTAAAAGATTCGGAGGCGATGCAGGGGCTATCAGAAGATGTGTAATACTTAAAAGACTTAGAGGCTAGCTACTTTCTCATATGCAACATCTTGAATCTATCACCCATAACTGTGGGTGATATTAAAGTTTTGATGCCGTCTGCTTCATGGATATATTTTGCATATGTAGTATTTTTGGCAAATTGTTCTAAAATTTCTATAATTCCAAATCTTACCAACGCTCTGGCTTGTGTTTCATAATCTATCAGTTCAAAGCCACTCTTTTGAAACTCCTCAATCACATGATCAAAATTTACATCATAGGTAATATCAGCTTTCTTGTATGCACTGCACAACATCAACTCCTCATCAAACAGAGGGAAGGTTTCATGCTCTTTATATACTCTTATTGAAAAGTCATTTCTTACATATCTCTCGCCATAATCGAATGTGATAAATTCTATATTTTTAGCAGCTTTTGCCATTCTATCAGCAAATTCATCATATCCAACTGCAACTTCACCGGTTTTCAATCTATGTTTTTTAGCAAAATTCAATATTTCCGCCGGTGCATCAATCCAAGATATTTGGTGATTATCGACTATGGCAATCTTTTCATCTTTGTATAATTCACATGCAAATGCATCAAATATCTCATTTGCTACAATGGTTGCATGCTCTAAACCTATCTGGGAAAGATCATCGAAAAACTCTACCTCTACATCATCGCCAAATCTATCATATATATATTTTTTTTGCATCTCTTGGAGCTCTTTGTGTCTCTCGACAATACCAAATCTCATTTTGTTTATTAATGAGCTGTCAAGCGTATAAAGCCACTGGATCATGTCGCAAAGCAGATAACCCTTATGAGCACCGATCTCTATAAGCATCGTATCTCTTGGTATTTGAGAATTCTGTATGAGTTTGAATATTTCATTGGCTATAGATGCACCGAAAAAAGATGATGTACTAACCGCAGTATAAAAGTCCCCCTCTTTTCCTATCGCTTTATAGTTTTGATAGTAGCCATCTTTACCATACAGCCACCTGTTCATATACTCAGCAAATCTCAACTGCTTACCTTGGTGTATAGTTTAAGCAGCTGTTGCTGTTTTTCTATATAGTATATTGCCCTGTCCACTCTCTGTATTTTTAAAGAGTTTAGCATTATCTGCTCATCCTGTGCAGTTTTTTGCCCGACTTTTACCGAGTCCTTTGTCTTGTTGTATAATTTTCTATAAAGTGTCTCATTCTTTCTTGTCAGCGCAATTTTTTTATTGAGTATATATAGATTTTCTCTAACCATTTTATACTCTATCTCTGCACTCCTGCGACTATCTTGAAGCTCAACCATGGACTGCAGGTAGCTCACTCTGCTTGATTCTAAATCTTTACTCATGTTGACATTTAGGGGCATACTTACAGTAAAACCGTAGGTGCCGTAGTTTTTCTTCTGCCCAGGTGCAGCAATATCGGTCATATTGTATCTAGCGTGCAGTGTCACTGTAGGCAGATATCTGCTCCAAACCATCTTGTTTTTATATCTGCTCTCTTTTGATTTCAGTTTTTTTAGCAATATATCCATATTTTTGCTTTTATACTTTCCTAATGAAATCATTTTAAAGTGCGGGGTTCTGAGCTTATCGGGATTTCTGCTGCTCAACATACGAAATGCTCCTTTGAGCTTTTCTATGTTTGATTTTATATCAAGCAGCGATAGTTTATCTCTGTTTTGTTTGAGTATAGCCTGATCCAAAAAACTGCTATCCAACAATCCTGCCTCATAATTCTGCTTTTTTCTTTTTATATCTATATTATCATTTTTTATCAGCAACAGCAGTTTTCTTTTTTGTAATTTAAGCTTTTTTAGATTGAAAAGGGTATCAATAGCTTGGGCGATTAGAGCTTTTTTCTGGATTTTAATCTGTTGCGAATTTGCCCCCTTTAAAACTTGGGAGTACTTTATACCATAGTATATGCCGCCAGATTTAAATATAGGCTGGTCTATACCGACACTAAAAATAGATTGTGCCACTGTACCTTTTTGGTATTGACTGG
Organism: uncultured Campylobacterales bacterium; assembly: GCA_964628135.1. GTDB lineage: Bacteria > Campylobacterota > Campylobacteria > Campylobacterales > Sulfurovaceae > JAAXPZ01. The sequence goes on along the minus strand of CAZVPN010000019.1, from coordinate 5,549 downwards.
TCCAATTTTTGCTGTAACTCACTGTTACAGGCGATATCCAGCTATCATGAAGCTTCTGAGTCTCTATATCATTTTTAATGCCCTGATAATCAAATATCAGATTTTTATAGTCACTAAGATAATCAGGCAGATCGTCTGCCCAAACCAAACTGGAAGCGAACAGGCTAAATATTAGATATAGCTTTTTCAAAACGTTTAAATCCTTCATTTATCTCCTTTGTAGTAATTGTAAGTGGCGGCAACATACGCACCGTATCTCTACCCGCTCTAAGCAGTATGAGCCTATTTTCAAATGCGCTTTGTATTACCTTCTGCTGTATCTCTTTACTCCATGCTCTCAATCCAAGCATCAATCCAAGTCCCACTCTCTTTTCAAATAGATCCGGATATTTGTTGACAATATTTATCAAATACTCCTCGAATAGATCAATTTTTTCTACAAGTTCCCCTGAATTTTTCTCTTGCTCAAGAATACTCAAGACTACTTCGCCGGCTCTTGTGCTGAGATAGTTCCCGCCAAATGTACTTCCATGATCACCCGGCTCAAATATCTCCTTGAGGTTAGTCATAGCTACACCTATCGGCACGCCTCCACCCAATCCTTTTGCGAGAGTAATGATATCAGGCTCAATCTCATATAGATTGGAGGCTAGAAAAGCACCGGTACGATAAATTCCGGTTTGCACCTCATCTACTATCAAAAGAATCTTTTCATCTTTTAATTTTTTAGCGAGCTTCTGGATCTTAGTTTTGTCAAAGGGTTGCACTCCACCCTCCCCCTGAACAAGCTCGATCATTACAGCGACTGTCTGATCATCTATCTTCCCATATATATCATCTATATTTTGAGCATATACAAATCCATCGGGATATGGAGAAAAATCTTTGGTATGAAAACTATCCTGTCCGGTCGCCTTGAGTGTCGTGATAGTTCTGCCGTGAAAAGAGTTGTCCACCGTTATGATCTTAAATTTCTTGGTCTCAAAATTTTGAAAACCATGTTTTCTGGCTATTTTGACGGCTGCTTCGTTTGCTTCTGCACCGGAATTGCCAAAAAAGCACGCCATATCATATCCACTCAGCTCTACAATTTTTTTGGCCAATTTAACCTGCGGCTCAATTACCTGCAAATTTGAAATATGTATGATCTTTTTTGCCTGCTCACATATAGCATCAGACAACTTTTCATTTCCGTGTCCGACACTGCTTACACCTATGCCACTTGCAAAATCTATATAATCAAAACCTGCATCATCATATAGTTTGGCTCCCTTGCCGCTGACGAAACTGATATAATTTTTATTATATGTAGAGAGGAGATACTCCTGATCCATCTGCTCTATAGTCATCTTTTTGCTTCCTATTGTAATATTTATGATTATACCCAATTTTTGCTACATGTTTACACTTGCAATTAATCATTACGAGAGTATAATAGTTCAAAGATAAAAAATAGGCTATCAAAGAAAAAAAGAATGGCAAAGCCAAAAAGTTTAATTGAACAATCATCCATCATAGCAAGTGTTACCAAATGGACATTCCTCTCATCTATAGTGGGCATACTTATTGGTGCAACAGTTACAATATTCCTTAAAATTCTTCATCTTTCAGAGGCTGGTCGCAGTATTTTGCCTTTTCACTACTATTACCTCCTTCCTTTTGGATTGATGCTTAGTGTATGGATGGTTCGCACATTTGCCCCAGATGCAAAGGGCCACGGCACCGAAAAAGTGATCGAAGCGGTTCATAAAAAGAGTGGCAAGATTGACATCGCAGTCATTCCAATCAAACTTTTGGCTACAGTAGTAACTCTTTTTGCCGGTGGCTCTGCAGGAAAAGAGGGACCAGGTGCTCAGATAGGAGCAGGGACTGCATCTGCCGTGGCTGACTTTTTGCATTTTTCCAAAGGTGATCGTAAAAAGCTTGTGGTATGTGGGATTAGTGCAGGTTTTGCGACAGTTTTTGGCACTCCGATAGCCGGAGCTATTTTTGGTATAGAGGTGCTCATAGTAGGTACTTTGATGTACGATCTACTCCTGCCCTCAATTGTGGCAGGCTTCTCGGCTTTTTTTACTGCAAGGGCATTGGGGGCATCATACACCTACTATGATATTAGCTACTTCCAACACTACTTTATAGATATCACACTTATTGCCAAGGTGATATTGGGTGGGGTCTTTTTTGGGCTTGTGGCATACCTAATAGTTGCCACACTTAAACAAACTGAAAATATCGTAGAGAAAATTCCCTTAAACCCATATACAAAAGCATTTTTGGCCGGTTCTTTACTAGTCATTGTATCTTTTATCGTAGGTGATAAATTTTTTGGGCTTGGACTTGATACGATCTCGCAAACTTTACAATTCCAAGGCAGCGAATCAAATAGCATGCCGTGGTATGCCTCAATATTGAAAATATTCTATACAGCCGTCACGCTCGGTAGTGGGGGAAGCGGCGGAATTGTAACACCGATATTTTATATAGGAGCTACAAGCGGTCACTTCTTTGGTGGGCTTTTTGGCGGGGAGCATCAGCTTGCTCTTTTTGCTGCTTTGGGCTTTGTGAGTGTATTGGCAGCTGCGACAAATGCACCAATTGCGGCTATGGTTATGGCAATGGAGCTTTTTGGTATGGATATAGCACACTATGCTGCTATCTCTATTGTGATCAGCTTTCTTATTGTAGGACACAGATCGGTATTTCCGTCCCAAAAGATATCTATGAGCAAATCGGATATGCTGGACCTTGAGTTTGGAGAGGATATAGAACACTCAACCGTCACTCTCAATGAAAAAAATGCCAAACAGTTCAGGGATATCCAACGCCAAATGAGGCTACGCAGACTCAAACAAAAAAATCGAGAAAAAATAAAAAGCAAAAATAGAAAATCAAGAGATGGCTCTTAGTCTCATTCTGATACAATCTGCCTCAAACTTATGATATAGGCAACTCTATGAATCACAAAATACTCAATATAGATGCAGGTATATTTTTTATGCTTCTATCTACCTTGACATTTGCTGCAATGGGTGGATTTGTCAAGACTTTATCTATGCACCTGCCATCACTTGAAGTGACATTTTTTCGTAATGTATTTGGAGTAGTCATCATCGGTATAAGCCTACTACGCACACCATCTAGCTCAAAAGGCGGCAAACCTATGTTGCTATTTTTTCGTGGCTTTGCAGGATTTGTTGCACTGTTGGCATACTTCAACAATATGGCAAATCTACCTCTTGGCACTGCTGTAACTTTTAATAAAACTTCGCCTCTGTTTTTGGCATTTTTTGCCTGGATATTTCTCGGTGAAAAGTTGCCAAAGAGTGCTATTTGGGCACTTTTGTTTGGCTTTGTAGGCATTGCTATGATCGCCAAGCCATCAGGCATAATTCATCTTGATCACAATATTGTGCTTGGATTGGTATCGGGTATTGGAGCAGCACTTGCTTATACTTCTATCAGAGAGCTTAGAAAATATTATGATGTCCGAACTATCGCTATGTCTTTTATGAGTGTGGGCACCATTGGTCCGGTAGTTTTGATGTGGATATCCAACTATATATCTATTCCATCGGATTATGAATTTATGCTATCAAAATTTGTAATGCCGCACGATATTGAGTGGCTCTACATTACTGCCGTTGGAGTGTTTGCTACAATATCTCAGCTTCTTATGACAAAGGCATACTCATTGACAAAAGCCGGTATAGTAGGCACAATTACCTATACTCAAATACTCTTTGGAGTGCTTATCGGTACACTTTTGGGAGACAAACTGCCCGATATCTACAGTTGGATAGGAATGGGGTTAATAATAGTGGCCGGGCTTTTGGTCACTATTCCAAAAAAATGAAAGGGATACAAATGAAAAATGACAACTACTACTTCATCTCATGGAATGTTAATGGTATCAGATCAATAAATAAAAAAAACGGCTTGAAATGGATCGACGATGATCTCCCCTCCATCCTGGCTCTTCAGGAGATAAAAGCCGATGAAGATCAAATCCCAGATACTCTGTTTCAACATAAATATAATAACTTGATCGTCAGCTCCTCTCACAAAAAAGGACAATCCGGGGTAGCACTCTATAGTGATATTGAGCCAAGTTATCAATCCCCGTGCTACGAGGTCGATACCCTAAAAGAGGGGAGAATCAATGAGATTCATTTTGCCGATATTGCATTCTTCAATGTCTATTTTCCAAATGGCAAGAGATCCCAAGAAAGATTAGATTACAAAATGGAATTTTACGAAAAATTTTTAAACTATATTGAGACTCTCAGAAAAGATGGAAAATCTATCATATTTTGCGGCGATATTAACACGGCACATGAAGAAATAGATCTTAGCAGACCAAAAGAAAACAGTAAAATATCCGGCTTCATGCCCATGGAAAGAGAGTGGATAGACAAAGTCATAGATGCCGGATATATAGATACATTCAGATATGTGCACGGCGACAAGTCAGATAGATACAGCTGGTGGTCTATGCGAACCAAAGCGAGAGAGAGAAATGTGGGCTGGAGAATAGATTACTTCTTCGTCTCCTCTGATCTAAAAGAGAAAATTATAGATGCTGATATTTTGGATCACATAATGGGTAGCGATCATGCTCCGGTTACACTAAAGCTCCGTAGATAGGTTACTGTACCAATCTAATCTCATTATCATCAAGTTCGATCTTGCCTTTGGAAATGAGTGCGGTCAAGGCTCTCTTGAAATTTTTTTTGCTCATTTTGAAGCTATTTTTTATCGCCTCTGCATCACTTTTGTATGTGAACTCTACTCTGCCGCCGGCTTCTCTGAGATGATGCAAAATTATATCTTGGGCTTCATCTGTTTTTGCCTTTTTGCCTATGGGCTGGAGGGACAGATCAAGCTTGCCGTCACTTCTGGTAGATTTGATATATACTCTCTTTTTGTCGCCAATTCTGATATCTTCAAATATCTCATTGCCAAAAAGCATACCCTCATATTGATTGTCTGCTACTACCTTGTATCCCAGAGGTGTCTTGGCTATGACGATAGCTTCAAACTCCTTGTTTGGATGTAGCCCTTTTAGGTTGCGATTGAAATACTTGCCAATCTTTTGGGTGCCATAGAGCCTGCCTGTCTGCTCATCAAGACAAACTCTGAGTATATACTTCTTGCCGATATTGAAATACTCCTTTTGCTGAGAGAGTGGCACAAATAGATCTTTTGGCAAACCCCAATTGACAAATGCTCCGTAACTTTTGTAGTCCACCACGGTAAAGTATCCATACTCCCCGAGCTTGGCATAAGGCATTTTGGTAGTGGCTACCGGACGATCTTCGCTATCGGTATAGACAAATACATCAATCAACCCTCCCATAGGCATCTCATCCTCTATAATATAAATATTTGGCAACAACACCTCATCACCATCCAAAGAGCTCAAATAAAACCCATAATCACTATCTCGTTCTATTTTTAGAGTATTTATCTCACCTATTTTGATGCTGCCGTTTTGCATTTTAGTCTGATCCATTTTGTAATTCCGTCATTCTTTTGATAGTCACAGTATA
>CAZVPN010000018.1:13385-15356 GCA_964628135.1 uncultured Campylobacterales bacterium | reverse complement strand
GGAGAGAGTATCAGATACCAATAATACCTGCCTCTAAACATATAAAACAGCAGTGCACCCCAAGATACAACTATCAACATCAAATGAGCAAAAAATATAGCAGGAACACTCCTAGTAAGCATCCCTGCTACACCAAGCCCCACAATAACTGCCATAGAGAGCAAGGAGATAAGAAGCTTCTTGATATTTTTATTTTTGAGATACTGCAAAATCATTAATACAAAGGTGCCCAATACTGCCAAAAACAGAATAGCTTTCATCTCTACAACCTATCCAGAACTTCAATACCCAAAATCTCAAGCCCTTTCTTGATAGTCTTTGCAACCAAATCAGATAGTATCAGACGACTGATCTTGATATCCTCATCGATGCCATCTTTTAGGATTGGATTGTTCTCATAAAACTTCATAAACAGTGTTGTCAAATCATACAGATATGCACTTATAAAGTGCGGCATAGACTCTCTTGCCGCAGCTTCCAAAATATCACCAAATCTAAGCAGCATCACACCCAATGATCGTTCAAGCTCATCGTTCAATACAATCTCTCCTTGCGGAGCGTGCCCATACTTACGCAAAATAGATTGAATTCTTGCGTATGCATATTGAAGATACAAAGAGGTATTACCCTCAAAACTAAGCATCTTGTCCCAATCAAAAATATAATTGGACTCTCTATTGACAGATAGCTCTGCATACTTTACAGCCCCTATACCTACCACTCTTGCGACACTATCTATATCATCTGCACTATGCGTCTGCCTAGATTCGATCATAATCTTGGCTCTAGATACAGCCTCATCGAGCAGATCTATCAGCTTGACGGTGCCACCGTCTCGTGTCTTGAATGGTCTGCCGCTTTGATCAAGCATCATACCAAAACTTACATGCTCAAGCTTGATACTATCATCAACAAACCCAGCCATTCTAGCCACCTTGAAAAGCTGTTTGAAATGCCCAGATTGTCTAGCATCCACTACATAACATATTCGTTTTGCTCCAAGCACATCTACTCTGTATCTAATAGCAGCAAGATCGGTAGTAGCGTACAAAAAGCCACCATCACTTTTTTGGATTATAAATGGAGTTTCACTGCCATCGACGAACACACATTGTGCCCCATTGCTCTCAGTGAGTATGCCGTTACTATTTAGTCTATCTACAGTCTCTTGAAGCACATCATTGTAGCTGCTTTCTGCTCTGACATCATCTCTAGTTAGATCTATTGAGAGTTTGCCGTACACATCTTCACAGTGCCCAAGGGAGACATCAATAAACTTTTGCCACAGATTTAGACAATACTCATCTCCCCCTTGCAGTTTGACTACATACTCTCTTGATTTGTCGGCAAATGAAGGATCCTCATCAAATTTTTTCTTTGCATCCTTATAAAACTGCTCCAGATCCTGCAAAGAGCTATCGGCATCCTCACCACTTTGCTCCATATAGGCAATCAACATACCAAATTGGGTCCCCCAATCACCTATATGGTTTTGCCTAATCACCTTATCACCCAAAAACTCAAACAGTTTAGCAAGAGTATCGCCTATAATGGTAGAGCGAAGATGACCAACATGCATCTGCTTTGCCATGTTTGGGCTTGAGTAGTCTACTACTGTTTTGATAGGGCTCTTTCTCTTCTCTATCAAGAGAGTATCATCATCGTGGGCAAGTTGAAGATTTTGTGCAAGCCAGATAGGATCTATCCATATATTTATAAATCCAGGTCCTGCTATCTCTACTTTATCTATCAATCCTGAAGTATCTATATGATCTGCGATACTAGAGGCTATCTCTCTTGGGTTTTTGCCAAGTTTTTTGGAGAGTGCCATAGCACCGTTGAATTGATAATCACCAAACTCCGGCTTTGTTGCCTCTGTTACCAAAATAGGATCCTGATCTATTCCTGCATCTACAAAGGCTTTTTTGATAATAGTGTCTAATTGAGATTTTAGTTGCATATTTTTCCGTT
>CAZVPN010000018.1:0-13285 GCA_964628135.1 uncultured Campylobacterales bacterium | reverse complement strand
ACAACTCCCACTATCAATACCAATTCCCATCCGCCAGGCATACCCATATAATATCCTTTGATTAAATTTTATTGTTGTAAATTATACTCAATTACCCTAAATATCAGGAATCAAGCCAATTTTTTGTAAAGATTTCTCTATTTTTGTTACCCAATTTCAATCTTGCTGCTCTTGCAACGGAGACAAACTCCTCAGTAGCACGCTCTATATTATCGTTTATTATGACATAATCATAAGCATTTATCTCTAAAATCTCTCTTTTAGCATTTTTGATCCTCTTTTCAATCTCCTCATGCTTGTCGGTAGAGCGAGAGTTGAGTCTGTCTTCTAGCTCTGATAGAGATGGAGGCACTATAAAGGCTGATGTGATCAAATCCCCCATTCGCTCTTTTGCCAGATGAAAACCTTGAACATCTATATCAAATATCACTAGCTTGTTTTGCTCCAACGCCTCCTTAACCGGCTTGAGAGATGTACCATAATAGTTGCCATGTACAATTGCATACTCCAAAAAATCTCCATTTTCTATGCCCTCTTCAAACTCTTCACGACTTACAAAGTGATACTCTCTTCCATTTTTCTCTCCGGCTCTTGGCTCTCTTGAGGTAGAGGATATCGAAAAATAAAACTCTCCTATCCTATCGGCGGCATTTTGTATAATTGTGCTTTTACCGGCACCGCTTGGACCTGACAAAACCAATATGGCACTACTCATTACTATCCTTTGGGAATTTGATCTTTAGCGTCACTTCAGCACCCTTTAGCAATTTGCGTATCTTTTTTGGTTTCATTTTTAGTATTGCCGAAAGCAGTCTCTCCTCTATTTCATGAGTGGCTTTGGTCTCTTCAGCTTCATCTGTAATACGGCTTTGATTTTCTATTTCCTCTGCAAGATCCTCTTCTGAAACAATCTCCAAACCATCTTCCCTAAGTAGTGATTTAATCTCATCAATATCTTGCAAATTCAAAACATGTGTATCTCCATCGCTCGCATCTATCTCCATATTTTCTTGCGTTGCTGCTTGATTACTCTTCTCTTTTTCAAGTAAAACATTTTTAATATCTGTGGGCAAAAAAGGTTTTTTTATTTTCTTGTCAAAGTATTCAAACTCCTCTCTATCATTATTATACAAAATTACACTTGTTGAGCCTATTCTGTCCAAAATATGCATTATGTCTCCAAATTGCTCACTCTTGTCATCTACAAACACAAAATCATATGTTTTATGTTGGATATCTGAAATATTGCCTGCAAGATCAAAGGTAGCAGATAGTTCGCGGGCTGCGTGCTCTACAAACTCACGAACCACATGGTTGTGTGTCAATAGCAAAATATTCATTGTTTACCTTATTGTGAGAATATAGTAGGAATTATATCTTGATTTTGATTGAATATATATTTAGAATCAGAAAAGAGGTGGTACACTCTACAGGATTCGAACCTGTGACCTTCGGTACCGCAAACCGATGCTCTATCCAGCTGAGCTAAGAGTGCATACATAGGGAGTGGAATTTTACCTTAGGAGGACTTAAGGGGTCATTTACTTGAGGGTGACTCAAACAATAGATGCTCTTAGAAGTTGCATATCTTTAAACAAATCTTGTGCTTTTTGATTGCATATAAATGTATGATTGTATGGATGTTCCAAATCTATAGTATCCATTTTTGAGACAACAGCTATTTTCTTAAGCTCTTTTGCATAGGTACCAAACAGTATCAGGTTTGGATCAATATCTATCATGCTCTCAAGCAATCTTTGGATAAAACCCTGCCACATCTTGATGTTGCTTTTTGATTGTTCTTTCGATGTAAATATCAATGCTGTATTAAGGAGCAAAACACCTGATCTTTCAAAGTTGCTCCTAAGCTCATCTATTGAGTCTATTAAGTCACTCTTACATAGTGCTGCAATCGCTGATTGGGAGGTATTACTGCAATCCAATCTACCATCAGCCACAAGTGCCATCTTAATGAAATTTCTAAGACTTGTGGCTCTGTTGACGCTTTTGGAGAGTCCATTATGGCTAAATATATGCTCTACTGCTCCATCTATAAAGGCATATCCGGTGGCACTCTGTGCCCTAGGGTATGGATCCTGTCCAAATAGTATATATTTGACGCGATTTTTGGGTAGGGTTTTAAATGCATTTAAAAAATTTGCCTTGTTTGGAATATAGTTGCTGTCTTTATCTAAAAAATCCACATAATCTGCCGGCAAAGCCTTCATGGCATAGGCAATAGTCTCTTGCCAGCTTTTATCAATATCATCAAGTATCAAAATACTACATCCAGAATAATAAAAAAGATAAAGATAAACCCAAGGTAACCGTTGACCGTAAAAAATGCCTTGTCAATCTTTGTGAAATCTTTATTGACAAGGTAATGCTCATAGCTTAACATCAATGCACTAATAAACACGGCAACCCAAGCCCACATGCCAAGTGCAGCACTCTCAACAAAAGCTGCCCACAACAGTATCGCCAAAATATGAAAGACTTTAGCTATAAACATCGTCTTTTCTGAACCAAATCTGCTTGGGATCGAGTGTAAACCGTTTTGTTTGTCAAACTCCATATCCTGCAGGCTATAAAGCAGGTCAAAACCGGCTACCCAAAACATAACCCCAAGAGCCAAATATATCGACCACAATGTGATCCTGCCTTCCACTGCTACCACTCCGGCAATCGGTGCCAAACCCAAACTAACCCCAAGTATCAAATGGGCAGCAGCAGAGAAGCGCTTGAAGAGTGTATAGCCCGCCAATATAATCAAAATGGGCATGGATAGTTTGAATGCTAAAGGGTTGATAAAATAAGCCGTGAGCACAAAAATAGCTGCATTGATAGTAATAAAAAGTATCATTTGGGAAGTGCTGACTCTACCATCAACAGAGGGTCGACTTTTTGTGCGTGGATTTAGAGCATCTATATCTCTGTCCAAATAGCGATTGACACCCATTGCAAAGTTTCTGGCACTGACTGCTGCAATAAGCCCCAAAAAAAACAGTCTCCAACCAAACCAACCCGTCGAATTGATATGATAAGAGGAGATGATCATCGCTATAAATATAAACGGCAATGAAAATACTGAGTGCCTGAACATAACAAGCTCAGAAAAATCCGATAATTTTGCAAACAAAGATCTATTGCCAGCCATAATCAAACTCCTAAAATCCAATCAAGGATGAGGAATGCGAAGTTTAGAGTTAAGCGACCACGCAATCGCAAGAACCAAAAGAGCCACTATAAGCCAGCTTGAAATAAGAGAGTATGCAACTGCCAAATATATAAACCATAACAGTATAGCTCCCAAAGGAGTCGGAACTCCTTCGAAATATCTCTCTACTTTGCCTGCATCCACTTTGAGATTGAACTCAATTAGTCTCCTTAGACCCGATATGATATACCACACAAAGACCACTCCAAGTACAAACTCACCTACTTCACCAATATTTAAATAAAATCTAACCGCATAAAAGAGTAAAAAAGCGGGCATGATCACAAAAGATAAAAAATCTGCAAAACTGTCAAGCTGAATACCAAACTCATTGGATAACCCATATCTTCTGGCTACTTTACCATCGGCTATATCAAGTCCTCCCGCTACCCAAGCCAAGATAATTGCCAAAACAAATCTATTTTGCCCAATCAAATACATTGCAGCTATACCGCAAGCTATGTTTCCAAAAGTAATTATATTTGCTAGATTGAAGCGATTATTCTGATCATATAAATTCATAACGATATTGTAGCGAAATATTGCTATTATACCATTATGAAACAGATTGCTATAATTGGACCTACAGCTTCGGGCAAGAGTGATTTATCTATCAAATTGGCTAAAAATATAGATGCATACATACTATCGCTTGATTCGCTTTCAGTATACAAAGAGATAGATATCGCATCTGCAAAACCCACGATAGCAGAAAGAGACGGAGTAAGGCATTTTGGTATTGATCTGCTCTTTCCGGATCAAAACTTTGATGTAACACTCTATATTAAAATCTATCATGAGTGCCGCCAGGCAGCTAAAAATGATGGCAAAAATCTCATTATTGTAGGCGGGACGAGCTTTTATCTAAAAGTATTGATCGATGGTATCAGTGAACTTCCCAACATCGATACCGTAACAAAATCAAAAACTGCCGACTCCTTAAGGGATTTGGACCAAAGCTACAAAATGCTGCAAAAAATTGACCCTGAATATATGAACCATATTGAACCAAATGATAAATATCGCATTGAAAAGGCACTAAATATCTACTATCAAACCTCATCTACACCATCAGAGTATTTTGCAAGCAATCCACCGATACCAACTATCAAAGAGCCGCTGCCTATCTTTAATATAGATATTGACAGAGCCAAACTTAGAGAGAGAATATTTAAAAGAACCGTGAAAATGATCGATGAGGGATTGATTGATGAAGTGGCAATGTTGGAGAGAAAATATACACGATCGCCAAACAGCATGAAAGCGATAGGTATTGCTGAGACGCTGGATCATCTCGATGGAAAATATAGCATAGAGAGTCTAATTGAAAAAATATCTATCAATACCGCAAGGCTTGCAAAAAGACAAAGCACCTTTAACGGTTCTCAATTTGATATTATACAAAAGGATTCTGCAAAAAATATCGAGAGCAAAGTGCTCTCAATGTTTTGATTTTATTCCTCCTAATAACCACTTGAACTGACAAGATAGGTTATAAAATCCATTAGAGGCTGAATATAGAATATAGCAAGAAGCACAGTTGCCGCCATAAATCCAATACTCACATTCAATGCCCTTGACTGGTTGGCATAGACTGCTCTGTTTTTATCGCCGGGAGATCTCAAGAACATATACACCACGAGTTTAAGGTAGTAGTATGCAGCAATTGCGCTATTCAGTGCCATAACAATAGCAAGTACCATATACTTGACTTCACCTGATGCAGAGGCATAATCCACTACTGAGCTTATCACATAAAGTTTGCCCCAAAAGAGACTAAATGGAGGAACGCCCGCCAACGAAAGCATAAATATAGCCATAACCACAGCTGCTGTAGGTGATACACCTACCATTCCCGAGAATTTTTCAAATGGATGGTCATACCTGTCGCTAAATCTTCTGGTCTTGCTCCTACTAATCCACAACATTGCAAATGCGCCAAGGTTTGTGGTCATAAACAGTGCATAATACAAGAAGATACTGCTATCAGCCTTGGTTGTTCCAAGAGCCAATGCCGTCATAGCAAATCCTGCGTGAGAGATAGAACTATATGCCAGCATTCTCTTGACATCTTTTTGGACAAGTGCCATCATGTTTGCCAATGTCATAGTCAGCACTGATACTGTAATGATCAGGTACTGGATAGAGACAATATCAAAATTGATAAATATATCAAAGAATCTCATTGCCACTACCATCATGGCAAGCTTTGGTACGATTGACATATATCCGGCTGTAGGTGCAGTTGAGCCCTCATAAACATCAGGCGTCCACATATGAAACGGAAACAGTGATACCTTGAAACCAACAGCTACCAGCATCATAATGGCACCACCTACCATAGGAAGCACAACACTTGCATCAGTAACATCCTGAACTTGTAATGTTTTAGCAATCTCATACAGCTCCACAGATCCTGTCAGTGCATACATAATAGCCGAGCCCATCAAATAAAAACCTGCTGCCATGGCACCCATAGTAAAATACTTGACTGCCGCTTCTCTTGATGAATCTGTGTTATGCATTGCAATCAATGTATAGAGCGACAGAGAACCGGTCTCCAATCCTAAAAATATCAATATAAGGTTGTCGCTTGATACCATAAACTGGAAGCCGCCTACCATGAACAGAAACAAAGCAAAATACTCTGGATACGAATATTCATGGAATCTATTTGCCCTATCGGTAAGTGCAAGCGGGATAAACAGCAGCGATGCAAGCAATATTATCAGTTGTGACGCAACGGAGATGCCATCTACAAGCATCAGGTCAAAAAAGCCTCTTTCATTGATACTGAGACTGTATGTAGCTCCCATATCAACAAAAAGTATCAACATTGTCAATGTTACATATAGTGTCTTGTGTAAACTCCCTTTGAAAAGATCTACAAGCAGTATCAGTAGAGCACCGCCTATGGCTGTCAGCATTGGAGATAAAGTCATAAGATTTAATGATGTTGCATTTATGGAAATTTGATCTAGCATTATTTCATCTCCTTAGTTTTTTTACTTACCAATATGGTAGCTTTAGCCTCTGGCGTTTTTGCCTTTTCGTGCATAAAAGTCGTAAGAGCCTTTACGGAGTTGTCTATTGGACCAAGCACCGGTTTTGGATAGACACCAAGCCATACCACTATCAATACCAGAGGAACCAGTGCTGCCGTCTCTTTGCCGTCAAGATCTTTTAGAACTTTATTGGCATCATTCGTTACAGGTCCAAAGAATGATTTTTTGTAGAGATTTAGCATGTAAACAGCTCCCACTATAATGGATGTTCCTGCCAAAATTGTCAATATTGGAGATATTCTATAAAATCCCATCAACGATAGATACTCACCGACAAATCCTATTGTCAAAGGAAGCCCAACAGACGCCATAAGCATGATCCCGTAAATAAGAGCAAATTTTGGCATAACAGATGCCAACCCTCCAAATTCGCTCATGAGTTTCGTATGTCGTCTATCATAAATCACACCGACCAACAAGAACAGCGCGCCTGAGACTATACCGTGAGAGAGCATCTGAAATACAGATCCGGAAATCCCTTCAGCATTCATAGCAAATGTTCCTATGATTATGATGCCCATATGTGAGACTGATGAGTAAGCAATGGTTTGTTTCATATCCTTTTGTGCGTATGCCACCATAGCTGTATATATAATCATGATAATGGCTATAATTGCTATTGGAAGGATATATGCTACTGATGCATTTGGGAACATTGGCAGAGAGAACCTGATAAATCCATATGTTCCCATTTTTAGCAATACTGCCGCCAATATAACGGAACCAACCGTAGGTGCCTGTCCGTGGGCATATGGGAGCCATGTATGGAACGGAAACATCGGCACCTTGATAGCAAAACCAAGGAAAAATGCCCAGAATAGCCATTTCTCTACATTGATAGGCAAAACCAGAGCATACCAATCAGTAATAGAGAAGCTCCACACTCCGGAAACAGAATGATATATATATGCAACATAAAGCATACCTACGAGCATAACAAGTGAGCCTGCAAATGTATATAGGAAAAACTTGATAGCTGCATAAAGTCTCTTCTCACCTCCCCATGCACCAATAATATAGAGCATAGGTACAAGAGAGAACTCCCAGAAAAGATAAAACAAAATTGCATCAAGAGAGATAAATACTCCGACCATAGCCACCTCTAAAAAGAGTAGAGTAATGATCATGTTTTTGATATCTTTTTTGATGCTTAGGGCTATAACTCCTATTAAAGTCATGAGAGTTGACATAATGACAATAAAGAGACTTATACCATCTACTCCTACATAATAGCTTATGCCAAAATCTGATACCAAAGGTATGTTTTTGACAAACTGGAAACCAGATATGTTATTATCAAAAGAGAACCAAAGCCACAAAGAGAGCATAAATTCTATCGCGGCAACAGAAATTCCATATGTTCTGATACTGTCTTTGTGAACTACAAAGCCAAGCATCCCTGCAAGAAGCGGGAATAGCAGCAATACCGTTAAAATATTATCCATTAGTTTACTCCTTGGCTAAATTTGAATGTTGCATATGCAACAATGGCGAGCAATACAGCTCCCCAGCCCATCCACTTAAGATAGTCAGATAGGTTTCCTGTCTGGATCTTTCTTGTGTTGTCTCCAGTATATCTAACTCCTTCTGCAATACCATCCACTGTAGCATCCACAACCTTTTGGTCAATATTGCTCCATAAGAATCTGGAAAGGGCTGCATATGGTTTTGATATAAGCTTTTCATAGATTATTGGTATATAATATTGGTTGGCAAGCAGTTTATATATAAATGAGTTTTCGACTTTTGCATCTCTCTTGAGACCTTTGTAATATTTTTTATATGCCAAAACAATGCCGCTGACTGCAAAGATTATCACAATTAAGCCCAAAATAAATGCATAATGCTCCGTATGCTCACTTAGCTCATATTCCGGTAAATATGCCGTAATAAACTTCTCATACCAGCCTCTAAAGAAACCTGCGATTACTGCCAAAACACCGAGAGGGAGCAATGCCCACAATACATAACTGTACATCTCATGCGGATGATGTTTGCCATCCTTGAAATACTCTATCTCTTGTGGATATCTCTCGTTGCCTGCAAATGTCAAAAATACCTGTCTAAAGCTATAGAATGCCGTCATTCCTGCCGTGACAGCAAGCACTGCCCATAAAATATAGCTATGCTCATTAAATGCTGCCTCGATTATAGGATCTTTTGAGAAGTACCCGGCAAAACCGATACCTGCAAAACCTATACCTGCAAGTGAGAGTGAGGCTATTGCCATATAAAGGTATGTCCATCTCATTACCTTTTTGAGTCCACCCATTTTGAATATATCAAGTTCATCATGCATAGCATGCATAACATTACCTGCACCCAAAAATAGAAGTGCTTTGAAGAATGCATGAGCAGCCAAGTGGAAGAGTGCTACCCAGTATGCACCCAAACCTGCTGCTGCAAACATATATCCAAGCTGAGATAGGGTAGAGAATGCGATGATTCTTTTGAGGTCTCTATTGACAAGTGCCATAGAGGCTGCAAAAAATGCAACAAATGTACCAAGGCTAGCGATAAAGTAGCTCACCCAATGAACTGCATCCATGCTATATAATGGATACATTCTAATTACCAAGAATACACCTGCTGTTACCATTGTGGCTGCGTGGATCAAAGCTGATACCGGAGTAGGGCCCTCCATCGCATCAGTTAGCCAGGTGTGAAGTGGAAACTGCGCCGATTTACCCATAGCACCAATAAATAGAAATGCTGCTGCTGAGATCAATGTAGCATTACTCAAATGAGGCAGAGCAGCGAATACTTTGTCATACTGCAATGAACCGATATTCCAATAGATAATAAATATACCGACTAGCATACCAAGGTCTGCTATTCTATTCATGATAAATGCCTCATTGGCTGCCCATGAAGGAGATATAGATGGATTGACATCTCTTGTGACATCCGGCTTGTGATACCAAAAGCCTATCAAAAGCCATGAACAGACACCAACACCTTCCCAGCCTATAAATAGACCAAGAAGGTTATCACTCATCACAAGTACCAGCATTGAGAAAACGAAAGCTGACAAATATGAGAAGAATCTATTATAACTCTTATCATGATCCATATAGCCGTTTGAGTAGATATGAACTACCGTAGATACAAGAGTGACGACTACCATCATAGTCACAGAGACTTGATCTACATTAAATCCAAACGGCACAGAGATATCTCCGGCACTTATCCAATCCATAAGAGTCACATGGACTGCACCTACATGCATGACATGATTTGCCAATATCAATGAAGATAGAAAAGATATGAAAAGCAGAGACGATGTTGTAATCCCTGTGATCAAATTTTTTGGCTTCATTGCAAACAGTGCTGCAAACAGCGAACCTACCAGAGGCGCAAAGAGCGTTATATATACAAATTTTTCCATCTTTACCCCTTCATTCTTGTTAGATTATCGAGATCAAGAGTGCCCTGTTTTTTGTAAAGCACTATCAGCAAACCAAGTCCAACTGCCACCTCGCTGGCAGCAACAGCAATAACAAAAAATGCAAACATCTGACCACCAAGATCATGATAATGATTCGAAATTGCTGCAAAAGCCACATTAGCGGCATTCAGCATGATTTCAGTAGCAAAAAACAGCATAAGTAGATTTTTGCGCCTTACTACTCCTATAAGACCTATCGCAAACAAAATTGCCGAAAGGATAAGATAATGACCGAGTCCTATCATTTTGTACTCCTTATACTCTCTTCTGTTACCTCTGTGGTATCCATCGTTGATAAACTTTGATCCATTTTTTTACCGGCGAGTATAATGCCGGCAACCATGGCAACCAATAGCATAATAGCAGCTACTTCAAATGGTACAAGATACTTTGTAAACAGTACCATTCCAACTGATTGAGGGTTTGTAGCATCAATTATGGCAGGATGCAACGCATTTTGCCCGTGACCGATCATTGGCGCTGCGAAGATCAACACAAGCAATAGTGCAATGGCACCGCCAAGCACAAATACTGCTAATGCACTGCTGTTTTTCTCTTTGACATTTTTACCGGTATCAAAAAACATCATAGCAAATGAATATAGGGCCATCACAGCTCCAACATAAACTATAAGCTGGACAACACCGAGAAAATCTGCACCTAGCATAAAGAAAAGCCCAGATATCAATACCATACCGGCAGCCAATGATGTCATGGCATATAGTACATTGCTACTCATAACCGTAATTAAAAATAGAATAGATATGAGTATCGCAAAAAAATAAAAAGCAAAAGTAATCATCTGCACTCTCCTTAATACGCCAATGGCGTTTTTTTGATATTGTCATCCGCATTAGGCGAAATAGCTCCAAAACCAGGGTACTCTTGTTGGGATTTGAGCTTATCTATCGGTGTAAGCATATCTTCAAAAAGAGAGAAGCTTGCACGCTGCTCACTTGATGTTTCATATCTGCCCCCATGTGTAATGGCAAGCTCCGGGCACACCTCTGCACAATATCCGCAAAAGATACATCTACCAAAGTTGATACTGTATTCGCTAACCTCTTTACGTTGATTTTCATCATACCTGGTTTCCATAGTGATACAATTGGATATACAGATTTTTTCGCACAATCCACAACCGATACATCTGTAATGTCCACTCTCAAGAAGCCTCTTCATCTCATGTATCGCTCTATATCTTCTAGAGATTGGTATCTTTTCAAAAGGATACCTAATAGTCGCACTCTCACCTCTAAATAGAGTCCTAATCATTATACCAAATGTAACTCCAAGCCCAACTAGCAATTCTAGTTTGGCTGCTCTTTTCATGGTTCGCTTAAATCTACCCCAACCTGTCTGTGGTGTTGGCTCCAAATCAAGCACTCTATAGTTTTGTTGTCCTACATTTCTATCTTTGAATTTTTCTAAACTCATTCTACTCTCCTTATGCCATTGCCATCACTACTATGCCGGTAATGACCACATTGATAACTGCCAACGGCATCAAAACTTTCCAGCTAACCGACATCAATTGATCCGGTCTTACATGAGGCCAAGATGCCCTAACCCAAAGCATAAGGAAGAAAAAGAAGCCTACCTTAAGCAACATCATAAGCCATCCTGGTAAAAATCCAAAATCATTATATCCACCAAAAAATATAACTGAAAGCAACACGGCAATAGTGACCATATTGGTATACTCACCTATAAAGAAAAGTCCCCATCTTAATCCACTGTACTCTGTCACATAACCCGATACAATCTCAGCCTCATGCTCAAGTAAATCAAATGGAGTTCTATTGGTTTCTGCATACCCGGCTATCAAAAATAGTACAAATGCAAGTGGCTGCTTCCATACAAGCCATGAGCCAATTCCTGATGCTTGATAGTTATTGAAATCAACCAAAGATAGTGACCCTACAAGCATAATAGGTGCAAGCAGAGATAAGCCGGAAACTACCTCATAACTCAAAAATTGAACTGCCGTCCTGGCCGATCCCAATATTCCCCACTTATTGTCCTGAGACATACCGGCAAGCAGAGGTCCATACAGACCGGCGGCCATGGCTCCAAGAATAAAAAGTATTCCAATATTGAGATCGGATGCTATTGAGGGTACAAAAACTCCGCCCAAAAGAGGAATCCAGTCAGGTATTGTAAAGTCGGGAAATATAGGCACTGCAATAAGTGCTATAAATGCTGTTCCTGCCGTAATGACAGGGGCGATTGAAAATATAAGCTTGTTGGCAAACTGAGGTATAAAATCCTCTTTTGTGAACAGCTTGATACCGTCTGCTGCGATCTGGAGCAGTCCAAATGGTCCTACATGTGATGGACCGGGACGTCTCTGCATCCATGCAAGTACTTTTCTTTCTATATATGTCCCGAAACCGGCCACTGCAGATAGTATAAGCAGAGCAATTACCGCTTTGACTGTAGTTCCTGCCCAAGTTACCTCATGTGGTGCTATAATATGTTGCATATTAACCCCTTCCTATAGTTACATTTTTGTATTTACTGTCACCAAAGATATCATAGATGCCTTCTGCACTTTTGAAATCAGGAATCGCTATTATCTCCCCTTCCATTTTTTCATCTACTACAACATCGAGTTTCATCTTTTGACCTCCGAAATCTATCTCTACAGCATCTCCAAGCTCTTTTGCTCTCTCAGGGCTTGCATATGCGGCAAACTTCTCAAAGATCTGATGTGCTTTTGCCGTAAAGTCATTGAACTGTCTGCCCGGATTGAGTCTAATTACTATATCTCTATCTAACACTAAACTTTCATCAAACTGCTCTACATTAGGCAATCTATCATCGCTGCCATATTTGATATCCAACAGATAACCTCTGTTGTCTGCACCATTGTTTAGATAATCATTCGGAAGATCATCAAAAATAACTTTTTTGTATCCTTTGGCTATCGGTAGCTTGGATGTCCAATCTATAGTCTCACCCTTAGTACCCAAAAGAACTTTCAATAGATCATTAAGCTCATATCCATCATAAGGAAGGGCTGCATTGGTCGGTACTACTCTTTTGGCAATAGAGGTAAATGTACCCTCCTGCTGATTGAGCGCAGGCATATCCAAATCTCCGTCTCCAAGTGCAGATAGCCTGAAATCACCATTTTCATTATATCCTACTATATATCCCTCTGCCTCATCATCCAAATCACATATAAGTGCAACACCGAGTGCATTTGATTTTGGCGGGATAATCGTTGTTTTAAATCCTGCGGTCTTTTCAAGCAATGCAACCAGTTTGGCAAGATTTTCTGATCTTTTGTGATAATAGAGATCTTCACCCACCATCAATACAAAATTCTCTTTGTTTTTAAGCATCTTCTCTAATTTGCTTAGGAACTCATCACTATCTCCGCCGAGCATCTCTATAAGCTTATTACCCTCAACCTCAACCTCTTTTGATACTTTCTTAGGCACATTCTTGGTCACTTCTTTACTCTCTCCTGTCTCCTCATCCACCACTGTTTCAGTGACACTTTCCATAACTGTCTCTTCTACAGTTTTGCTAAATTTTGAATGGAAA
>CAZVPN010000017.1:0-15829 GCA_964628135.1 uncultured Campylobacterales bacterium | reverse complement strand
AAGATCAAAAAGGGTGATCAGGTTATGGTGATCGCCGGTGACGACAAAGGTAAAACTGCAGAAGTGCTTAAAGTGCTTCCAAAAAAAGATGCCGTCATAGTAGCAGGATGCAAGATAGCCAAAAAAGCTGTCAAGCCAACAGAAGAGAATAAAAATGGAGGCTTTATAAATGTTGAAATGCCTATCCATATCTCAAATGTCAAGAAAGTAGAGGGATGATATCATGAGCAGAATGAAGCAAAAATATGAAACAATCCTTCCTGAACTTCGTAAAGAGTTGGAGATAGCAAATGTTATGCAAACTCCCAAACTTGAAAAGATCGTGATATCTGTCGGTGCAGGTGAAGAGGGAAAAGATAATAAACTTATCCAAAATATGGCTGATACTATCTCTTTGATTGCAGGACAAAAAGCGGTTATAACAATGGCAAAAAAATCAGTTGCCGGATTCAAAGCCAGAGAGGGTGCGCCAAGTGGTATAAAAGTAACCCTCAGAGGTGAGAATATGTATAACTTCTTTGATAAACTTGTCTCGATTGCACTTCCTAGAGTGAAAGATTTCAGAGGTGTTCCAAGACGAGGTTTTGACGGCAGAGGCAACTACAACTTTGGACTCGATGAGCAGTTGATGTTCCCTGAAGTTGTTTTTGACGACATCATCAAAACTCACGGTATGAATATCACTATTGTAACAAGCACTGATAATGACAAAGAGGCATTTACACTTCTTCAGAAGTTGGGTATGCCATTTGCTAAAGGGAGAAAATAATGGCAAAAAAGTCGATGATAAACAAGCAGCAGAGAAAACCTAAGTTTGCTGTAAGGGCATATACTAGATGTAACATTTGCGGAAGACCTCACTCTGTATATAAAGATTTTGGTCTTTGTAGAGTATGTTTAAGAAAAATGGCCTCAGAGGGTCAAATACCCGGCATGCGAAAAGCAAGCTGGTAATCAAGGAGTAAAAGATGATGACAGACATAATTGCAGACTCTATTACTCGAATAAGAAATGCAGCAACAAGAAGACTTGATACAACTACTCTTCTGCACTCAAATACTATTGAGGCTATAGTTTCTATTCTTGTAGACAAGGGATACCTTGAGAGTTTTGATATAATAGAAGATGGAAATAAAAAGAGTATAAAAGTAGTACTCAAATATGATGACAAAGGTTATACCGTAATAAATGAGCTCAAAAGGATTTCTAAACCGGGACGACGAGTTTATAAATCTAAAAATGAGATCAGATCATTTAAAAATAACTATGGCACACTTATCGTCTCTACGAGCAAGGGTGTACTTGCTAATGATGAAGCATATAAGCTTGGCACCGGCGGCGAAGTGCTTTGCAGTATATGGTAAGGAGGTAGGATATGTCAAGAGTTGGTAAAAATCCAGTATCTATACCAAATGGTATAGAGGTATCAATAGAGGGAACTGCTTTGGTAGCCAAAAAAGGCAACCTCGAAAAAAGACTTGAAACCCATGGCAGAGTTGATGCAAAAATAGAGAATAATGAAGTATCTTTCTCAAGAGTAGGCGAAGATAAACAGTCATCTGCATATTGGGGAACATACAGGGCACTATTTGCTAATATTATAGAGGGTCTGGACAAAGGCTTCAAAAAGTCTCTTGAGATCAACGGTGTCGGTTACAGGGCAGCAGTCAACGGAAAAACACTTGAACTGCAGTTGGGCTTCTCACATCCGGTCAATTATGAAATACCTGAAGGGCTTAATATTACAGTCGAGAAAAACATTATTCATGTTAGCGGATCAGATAAGCAGGCAGTGGGTCAGGCAGCAGCTGAAATAAGATCATTTAGACCACCTGAACCATACAAAGGCAAAGGTGTCAAATATACAGATGAGCATATTATCAGAAAAGCTGGAAAAACAGCAAGTTAAGGAGCATAGATGTTAAAAAGTATTCAAAGAAGAAAAAATAGAGTCGCTGCTCAGAGAAAAAGAAGAGTTAGAGGCAAGATACATGGCACAGCTGAACTTCCAAGACTGACTGTTTTTAGATCCAACAAGCATTTTTATGCACAAGCTGTCAATGATGATGCCGGTGCTACAATTGCATATAGTGACGGTAATAAACTTGGTCTCAAAGCGACAAGAGAGGATGTCAAAAAGATAGCTGCCGATATGGCTGAAAAACTAAAATCTGCAAATATAGATGCAGTTGTATTTGACAGAAACGGCTATTTGTATCATGGCGTAGTTGCATCATTTGCTGATGCACTTAGAGAATCTGGCATCAAGTTTTAAGGAATATAGATGGAAAATATAAATAGAGAAGATTTTGAAGAGGCTATTGTAAATATAGGTCGTGTAACCAAGGTTGTCAAAGGCGGTAGAAGATTTAGATTTACTGCATTAGTAGTTGTAGGCGACAAAAATGGTACAATAGGATATGGATTTGGAAAAGCAAAAGAGGTTCCGGATGCTATCAAAAAGGCGATAGATGATGCATTTAAGCAACTTGTGAAAGTCAATATCAAAGGCACGACAATTGCTCACGATATTGAACACAAGTTCAACTCAAGCCGTATCATTCTAAAGCCGGCAAGTGAAGGTACCGGAACTATCGCAGGTGGAGCTGCAAGACCGGTGATAGAATTGGCGGGTATCAAAGATGTAATCGCCAAATCTATTGGTTCTAACAATCCAAACAACTTGGTAAGATGTACAGTAGAAGCACTTACCAGAATCAAAGGTTAAGGAGAAGCTCATGAGTTTGCACAATCTACAGCCGGCACCAGGCTCTACCAAAAATAGAAAAAGAGTAGGTAGAGGTCAGGGATCAGGCACCGGAAAAACAGCAGGACGCGGTAATAATGGTCAAAAGTCAAGAACAGGATATAGCCGCAAAAGAGGCTTTGAGGGCGGTCAAATGCCACTTATCCAAAGAGTTCCAAAAGTGGGCTTTACATCAAGAGTTGAGAAGCCATACGTTATCAATGTCGAGCGCATAAAGGCAGTTGCTGAGCTTAATGAGATTACTCTTGAGAGTATCGCTTCAGTTCACAAAATGCCAAAAACGGTAAAAAGAGTCAAGCTAATCGGCGCATCTGCAAAAGATTTGGCTTCCAAGATCAAAGATGATGCAGTAACAACAAGTGGTAAATAATCATGAATAACGCTTTAACTCAAAAAATCCTCATAACTCTTGGATTTCTTTTTGCATATAGAGTTCTAGCCTATATTCCTGTTCCAGGTGTTGACCTGGATATGATCAAGAGCTTTTTTGATCAAAACTCAAACACCGGTTTGGGTATGGCAAATATGTTTAGTGGAGGTGCTGTTAAGCGTTTTAGCGTTATCTCATTAGGCGTCATGCCATATATTACTGCTTCCATCGTTATGGAACTTCTTGCTGCTACATTCCCGGCTCTTGGTCAAATGAAAAAAGAGCGTGACGGTATGCAGAAGTATATGCAAATCATCAGATACTTTACTATATTTATTACTGTAGTTCAAGCAGCAGGTGTCTCTATAGGGCTTAGATCTTTGGGACACAATGGAGAGGCTATTCTTATCAATCCTTTGACATTTACCATACTGGCAACATTCTCAATGCTTACCGGGACTATGCTTTTGATGTGGATCGGCGAACAGATCACGCAAAAAGGTATAGGAAATGGTATATCATTGATCATTTTTGCAGGTATAGTATCAGGTATTCCAAGAGGTATAAGCAATACTATCGCATCTGTAAATGCAGGAACTATGAGCTTTTTATCCGTATTGGTGATTTTGGCGATAATAATAGTAACCATTTTGGCGATTATATATGTTGAGCTTGGAGAGCGCAGAGTCCCGATTAGCTACTCCAGAAAAACTATTATGCAGAATCAAAATAAAAAAGTAATGAACTATATACCGGTTAGAGTGAATATATCAGGTGTTATTCCTCCTATATTTGCCAGTGCGATATTGATGTTTCCTTTGACAATACTCAGATCAAGCACAAATCCTATTCTGACCCAAATTTCAGACATTTTGACCCCAGGCGGAGTGGTTTTCAATGTTCTTACTTTTCTATTGATCATATTTTTTGCATTTTTTTATGCATCAATACAGTTCAATGCAAAAGATATAGCGGACAATCTCAAAAGACAGGGCGGATTTATACCGGGTGTCAGACCCGGTGAACACACCAAAGAGTTTTTGAATGAAGTGGCAAGTAGATTGACGGTAACCGGCGCTATCTATTTGGGAATAATCTCTACACTGCCGTTTATATTTATCAATGGCCTGGGTGCATCATTTTATTTTGGCGGAACATCAGTTTTGATTATAGTTCAGGTGGCACTTGATACTATGAGAAAAATTGAGGCACAGAGGACTATGAGCCAATATGAAGTATTAGGAAATGTAGGTCTATAATGGCTATATCTCTCAGAAAACCAGCTGAGATAGAGAAGCTCAAACATGCCGGCTCCATAGTCGGCAAGACACTTGAGTATATGCGCTCTATCGTTAAGCCGGGTATGACGCTAAAACAAATCAATGATATTGCAGACAGTTATATAAGAGATCTTGGTGCAGAGCCATCATTTCTAAATCTATACGGCTTTCCGGGTTCGATATGCACATCCCTGAATGAAGTGTGTATACATGGAATACCAGATGACACTGTTATTAAAGAGGGCGATATTCTTGGTATCGATATAGGATCCAAAATAGATGGATATTATGGAGATGCTGCCATTACTGTTGCAGTAGGGGAAATATCCAAAGAGGATGAGGATTTGATAGCTTGCTCCAAAGATGCTTTATACCATGCAATAGAGTCTATAAGAGTCGGAATGAGATTTAAAGAGCTAAGTAAAATACTTGAAGATTTTATCACATCCAGAGGTTATGTGCCGCTCAGGGAATACAGCGGACACGGCATTGGCACTAAGCCACACGAAGAGCCAAGTATTCCGAATTATCTGGAAGGTACTATAAAGCAGGGTCCAAAGATCAAAAACGGTATGGTGTTTTGTATAGAGCCTATGGTGTGTCACAAAAGTAGCACTCCGGTGCATCTAGAAGATGATTGGTCAGTAGTAAGCGAGGATGGGCTAAGAACTAGTCATTATGAACATCAAGTAGCAGTGATAGACAATAAAGCTGTGATCTTGACACAAGCATAATTGAAGGAGAAACGATGGCAAAAGATGATGTAATAGAGATAGACGGCAAGGTAGTAGAGGCGCTTCCTAATGCTACTTTCAAAGTAGAGCTTGACAATGGGCATGTGATACTATGCCACATTGCAGGCAAAATGCGTATGCATTATATTAAAATTCTTCCAGGCGACAAAGTGAAGGTGGAGTTGACGCCTTACAGCCTCGACAAGGGTCGCATTACATTTAGATACAAATAAAGCAGTATAGTGGCTCTATATTGTTTTGTTTAAAGGCATATATAGAATATGGGTGATCTACTTTAGTATCCTGTCAATAATATCTTTATATTTTTGCTCTATGATATGGCGCTTTTTCTTATATGTATTTGTCAGCTCCTTGCCCATTTCAAACTCCTTATCCAACAAGTGGATGTTTTGGAGTTTTTCAAATGGCTTAAAGCCATTCTTTTGAACAAGTTCACTGTTGATATCTCTTTTAATTTTGTCAGTCAGATTTTTATCTTTTTTTAATTCTCCAATATCATCTATATCTCTATTGAAATGCTCTTTAATATAGCTTTTTATATTTTCAAGATCCGGAACGATAAGTGCTCCAAGACCTTTTTTGTCTTGTCCGACGAGTACTGCATCAGCCACAAAAGGAAGTTTTGAAATGGCGGACTCTATCCTGCTTGGATCTATATTTTCTCCACTCGCAAGCACTATGATCTCTTTTGACCGCCCTGTGATAATGAGTTCATTTTTGACAGTAAGCATTCCAAGATCACCGCTTTTAAAGTAACCATCATCGCTAAATACCTTTTTGTTCTCTTCTTCATTTTTGTAATACCCGGGCATCACTTGCGGTCCTCTAATCCAGATTTCCCCTTTTTGCCCGGGTTTTGCCTGATGGGTGTCATCTATCATTATTTTGATATCTGTTCCTCTGGGTGCTTTGCCGATAGTGCCAAAGGTGTAACAATCAAATGATCGACCCGCAACCAATGGAGCAGTTTCTGTTAGACCATAGGCATTGACTATGCGAATGCCCACCGCATCTATCCACTTATCTAAATATTCCGGCAATGACCCGCCACCGCTAATAGCTGCTCTGAGCCTGCCTCCAAATTTTTCTTGAACTGCTTTAAATTTTTTCTGCGCAAATTTATGTAGAGGATATAGAGGTATTAGTTTGATCAAAGCAGAGGCTTGTATCATTTTGGTATGAAGCCAAGATCTATCTTTAAACCTAGGAAGCTCATCATAGAACTTTCTATGTAGATGGTTGTAGGTTGAGCTTATAGCAATCAATTTATTGAAAAGCTTCGCTTTTTTTGGATCTTGTTTTTGTAGAGTATTATTTATTTTGATATACATTGATTCCCAGAGTCTTGGAACTGTTGCTACCAATGTTGGCTTGTAGCGCTCCAGATCATTGGCAAAAGTTTTGATAGAGGAGTAAACTGTTGTACACCCCTGGGAGAGAGCAGCATACTCCACGGCAAGTTCAAATATATGCCATGATGGCAATATAGATACCCAGCTATCTTCATGTGTCAAATTTATAAGAGGCGGAATTTCTTGCAAATTATACATCATATTGCTATGTGTCAGCATCACACCCTTTGGTTTGCCTGTGGTACCCGAAGTATATATGAGCGTAAACAGATCCTCACTTTTTATGCTCTTTTTTCGTTCGATAAACTTCTCTATTTCTTTGTCGCTGATTTTTCTATTTTTGAGCAGATCTTGGTATGAGTAGGTTTTATCAAATAGTTTATGCATCTTCTCTGCCTCTACGGCAAAGACACCTTTTAGTTTGAGATTATCAATCATCTCTTTGTGCAGATTATATATAGTTTCAGACTCCAAGATAAGAAATTCAGCTCCAGAGTGCTTGATGATAAACTCAAGCTCTTGAGTGGGAGTATCACTGCCTCTTGGCACTACGATTGCCCCAAGAGATATGATCGCCAAGTCAGTTACTATCCATTCATATCTATTGTCACAGACAAACATCACTTTGGAGCCCTTTTTGATACCTTTTGACTCAAATGCACGAGAGAGTATCAAGATATCGTCAAAAAGTTTTTCGTAAGTGACACGAAACTCCTCTTTGTTTGCTGTATATATAAGTGCGGTTTTCTCTTTGAATTTTGTATATGAGTTGACAAGCATCGAATGAAGGTTGTCACCCATATCTTTTGTATTGTCATATTCCATGAAAATTATTATACTGATATTATATTAGAGTTTAGAGAAGTAGAAACTCAAGGACTCGAGTAAGAGTCCTTGGTATCTAATTGATAGTTTTGGCGACTTTGTATGCATCTGTTCCATCAGGAGCTTTAGTCGACCAGGTGTTGACAATGGTGATTGTGATATTGCCATTGCTGTCAACCACAAAATCAAACACATTCCACCAGTCATCACTCGCTCCCTGAGCTGGAGTGGTAGGAGGAACAAATACCCTTCTTGTGCTGTTAACTTTGAGTTCAACTCTTGCGCCAGAGTGGGTGATGTCCGAAGAGCCTGCAAAGTGGCGCACACAATAGTGATAAGTGCCTTCCGGGAGCTTTCTCGCTGTAAATACTTCCGGTCCGTAACTATCGGTATCATCCACATCAAGCTTGGCATGATCACTTGCGTATGTACCTAAATTGCCATACCATATATGAAAGTTATCCGGACCAAATACGTGTGTATCCAAGTCGCTTGGGTTTTCACCCCATGTTAGTCGTACGGTCAAAGGAATCTCACCCATAACCAGACAATCCGGTATTGTGTAGTCTGCAGTAGGATTGATGACTTTTTCTGTATTAGACAGCATACTCTCTGTGCTGGCAGTTACAAGAGATATACTTCCACTTTTTGCCATTACCGTAAACTTGCCGTTACTATCTGTAGTAGTCGTCAAAATACTATTGTAGTCAAAGCCAACCATTTCTATATCTGCATTTGGTACTTTTGTGCCATTTGCATCTTCGACACACCCGTTTATATTTATAGTAGTATATGGTCTGTCGGCATTTGGCGGTGAGAAGTGACTCACGGTGCCTTCATAATATGTCTTTGCACTGTTTAGAGTAGCATCTGTTCCATATTTTTTCCACTTACCTGTAGTTTCATCCATATAATATAGCGGAATAGTTGCAGGCAAATAGGATGATGAGCCTTTGTTTGAGACAGGTATTCTGATAGTTGCACTCTCTCCACTCGCCAATTGGAGCTTGTGTCCTGCAGTATCTTTAAACTCCACCATCATAGCTCCAAAACTCTCAATAGGTTTATCGTTGTCATCAGTCATGATACCCGGCATCATATGGATATCTTGAGCAGGATTTATCGGTGTAAGATTGGCAACAATCTGCCCCTGTGGAGCTGATCCGTCATCCTGAACCAATGAGCCTGCATGAATATCAACACTTCCCGTACTTCCAGGTACAGTCACAGTAAAATCGGAACCTGCCGCAACAGTTTTTGAATAAGCAACTTTAAGCATATCAATATTCAAGGTCGTTTGTGTGTTGGAACTATTGACCGTCACCGCTTTTACATTTTGTGCATATCCATCCTTCTCGGCTTTTACTATGGCAGTACCGCTACCTGATACATTCAAGGTATAAGAACCGTCCGATCCGCTTGTTGCACTATTTGTGCCGGTAGTGAGTTTTGCACCAGAGATTGGTTCTGCAGTTGTAAAATCCAAAACCTTTCCACTAATCTGTTTTGTTGTGCTGCCTCCGCCCCCACATCCACTAATTACAGCTGATGCAACAATAGCCAACAAACTGTAAAAACCAAACTTTTTCATAACTCTCTCCTTATGTAATAAATTTTACAGTTTAACTCATCAAAGCCAACCTGCATATTGCAAGTATAACAATAAAAAGTGGCAAAAAAGTGGCAAAATGCAAGTGTGAAAAATATTTTTATTATAATTGTTGTTTTTTAGAATTTTATACTCCAATCAGAGAAAATTAATTACTATTTGGATATAATCCTCCTCCCTATTGCGAAAACGGTAGCGGGAACTGCGTGAAGAATCTTTGTGTGAGTTGCACTGTTCATTCAAGGGTTGGTATGGCCAAACATCGTCAGACCACGCAAAAAAAGGACATTGTCCAAGGTGCAAAAAACTATAGGAGTCACCATGAAGGTTAGACCATCGGTTAAGAAGATGTGTGATGATTGTCAGATAATCAAGCGCAAAGGTGTCGTAAGAGTGATTTGTAAAAATCCAAAACATAAACAGAGACAAGGATAGATATGGCTCGTATTGCAGGTGTTGATTTACCCAAAAAGAAGAGAATGGAGTATGCACTTACTTATATTTTCGGTATAGGTTTGCACAGTTCAAGAAAAATTCTTGATGCTACAGGTGTTGATTATGACAAAAGAGTACATGAACTCACAGATGCTGAAGCAGCCACGATCAGAAAAGAGATCCAAGAGAACTATATGGTAGAGGGTGACCTGCGCAAAAAGGTTATGCTTGATATCAAATCTTTGATGGATCTTGGTAACTACAGAGGTCTAAGACACAGAAGAGGCTTGCCTGTTCGTGGACAAAAGACCAAGACAAACGCTCGCACAAGAAAAGGCAAGCGTAAAACAGTCGGTGCAGCATAAGGGAGTAATAAATGGCTAAAAAGAAATCTAAAAAGAATATTGCAAAAGGCTTCGTATACGTAGCTGCAACATTCAACAACACAGTAATTACTGTTACAGACGAGATGGGAAATGTTCTTGCATGGAGCAGTGCAGGTGCACTAGGCTTTAAAGGCAGCAAGAAATCCACTCCGTTTGCGGCTCAGGAAGCTGTAGAAGATGCTATGGCAAAAGCCAAAGAGCATGGAATCAAAGAGGTCGGAATAAAAGTACAGGGTCCCGGATCCGGCAGAGATACTGCTGTTAAGGCGATTGGAGCAGTAGAGGGAATTAAGGTTTTCTCTCTTAAGGATATTACGCCACTTCCACATAATGGCTGTAGACCTCCAAAGAAAAGAAGAGTGTAAGTTAGATAGTAATTAGTAATTTAGTAATTAGTAATTGCGGCATGCATTGCATCGCAATGCTTTTAAAAAAATAGTACACAAAGTAAAAGGTAACAAGATGGCAAGATATACAGGCCCAAGAGAAAAACTCGAAAGAAGACTTGGTGTAGACCTTGGTCTTAAAGGCGAGAGAAGGTTGGCAGGAAAGGGTGCACTGGAGAAACGTCCATATGCACCTGGTCAGCATGGACAGAGAAGATCCAAAGTGAGTGAATATGGCTTGCAGCTGCAAGAGAAGCAAAAAGCCAGATTCATGTATGGTTTGAATGAAAAGCAGTTTAGAACGCTTTATAAAGAGGCAAACAGCAAAGAAGGAAATACCGGTTCTGTGCTTATTCAGCTTCTTGAGAGAAGACTTGACAATGTAGTTTACAGAATGGGATTTGCGACTACAAGAGCATTTGCAAGACAACTCGTCAACCATGGACATATACTTGTAAATGGGAAGCGTGTGAATATTCCGTCATACCGTGTAAAAGCAGGTGACAAAATAGAGGTGCGCGAAAAGAGTAAAAACAATGTGCAGATCACAAGAGCAGTAGAATTGACCAATCAGACCGGAATGGTAGAGTGGATAGATGTAGACAAAGAGAAACTCTTTGGTATATTCAGCCGCGTTCCGGAAAGAGAAGAGATATCGATCCCAGTTGAAGAGCGTTTGATCGTAGAACTTTATTCTAAATAATTCATATAAAGCAAAGGGTTAGCACATGAAAAAAATTAAAGTTGCGCCATTTTTGCCTGAAGAGGTAGAAGTTAATGAGCTTAGCAATACAAAAGCAGAGATTATAGCATACCCTTTTGAGGACGGTTATGCTGTTACACTTGCACATCCACTCAGAAGACTTGTATTGGGCAGTTCGATAGGTTATGCACCTATCTCTCTCAAGATTGAAGGAGCTGCTCATGAGTTTGACTCTATTAGAGGGATGCATCAGGATGTGGCAGTATTTATTATAAATCTCAAAAGCATAAGATTTAAGATCAAAGAGGATGTTGATAGAATCACAGTGAATTACAGCTTCAACGGACCACGAGAGGTAACTGCAGCAGATCTGGTAAATGATCAGATCGAGGTTATCAATCCGGAAATTGTTTTGGCAACACTGAATGAAGATGCAGAGCTTAATTTCGCTGTTGAGATAGCAAAAGGCATAGGGTATGTACCAAGCGAAAATCTAAGAGATGATATCGATCCGGATGCTATTGCGCTGGATGCATTCTTTACTCCTGTAAGAAAAGCAAACTATAAGATAGAGAATGTTTTGGTAGAGGACAACCCCAATTACGAAAAGATCATTTTTGAAATTGAAACGGATGGTCAGATAGCGCCTCTGGAGGCTTTTGCAAATGCGCTTGAGACTATGAATAAGCAGATGTCTGTATTTAGCGGCGTGTTGGATGTAGATTTGGAGAGTGCTCCAGTTAGAAAATCTTCCGGGAGCAATGAGTTAAAACCATACTTGATAAGTGTTGACTCGCTGGGATTGAGTGCAAGAAGTTTTAATTCTCTGGATCGTGCGGGAATTAAGTTTATAGGAGAGTTGGTATTGATGAGTAGCAATGAACTCAAAAATATCAAAAACCTTGGGAAGAAATCACTTGACGAGATACAAGATTGTCTCATTGAGCATGGTTTTGACAAAGATCATGAGCTTGAAGAGAATATCAGGATCAATCTTGTTAAGAAAATTGAACAACTAAAAGCATAAAGGGAATACCATGAGACATAGACATGGATATCGTAAATTAAACAGAACAAGTGCACATAGAGCTGCACTGCTTAAGAATCTTGCCATCTCTTTGACAGAGCATGGCAAAATAGAGACAACTTTGCCAAAAGCAAAAGAGCTTAGAAAGTATTATGAAAAATTGATCACAAAGGCATCTGCCGGTGATTTTAATGCTCATAGGGCGATTTTTGCAATGCTTCAGCATAAAGAGGCTACAAACAAACTCGTAAACGAAATTGCACCACAGTATGCTGACAGAAATGGTGGTTACACTCGTATCATCAAAACGCGCATACGCAGAGGCGATGCCACTACCATGGCGATCATAGAGCTTGTATAGGCTCTCCCCTCCTATTTTGAGAGGGCTTTGCGCCTCCACTCTCAGTCATTTTTCAAGAAAATTAGATTTTATACAAAAAGAATATTTCTCTATTTGAGATACTTATTGATAAGAAATTCAATGGTTTCGGAGGATAGATTAAGGATATAAGTGTAAAATTAAAAAGAGTTAGAGTTTGATAAAAATAGGTGGTGACCCCACGGAGACTCGAACTCCGGTAACATGGATGAAAACCATGGATCCTAACCGCTAGACGATGGGGCCATATAAATTAAGTGGACGCAATTATATAGAGCCATTCCTTAATATAAAATTAAAAAGAGAAGTAAAATGTTTGATTTTTTGAAAAAGATGATTTTTATATTGGGCATGTTGCTTTTGGCAGGATGTGCAAATATCTCAGCACCCCGCCCAAATATAGATAAACAAGCAAAACACAGTAGTAGCTTTATACTACTTAAAACTCCTGTATTGAAATATGCCGATCAGGGGTTTGTAGCCAAGAAGAGTAACAAAATAGATGTGCAAATATATTCAAACGGAGTGGCTGCCTTTAAAATGGATATCTCTCCCACAAAGGTGTGTAGCGGAAGTGGATTGTTTAAATGCATGAGTTCGCAAAAATTTAATATGAAGTATTTAAACTCAGAGTATCCACCTGATACACTCTATAAGATATTTGCGGCAGAAGCAGTGTTTGGCGGTGAAGGATTAAACAAAACAAAAAATGGCTTTAGACAACATATATACAGAAGTAAAAAATATGACATAAAATATAGTGTATTAAACCACACAATAGTTTTCCATGATACAATCTCAAATATTTTAATCAAGATCATGGAGAATTAGATGTCCAAATTTGTAGGAGCACATGTCAGTGCAAGCGGCGGAGTGGATAATGCCCCGATAAATGCGCACAATATAGGAGCTAAAGCTTTTGCTCTCTTTGTCAAAAATCAAAGACAATGGAAGGCTAAGCCGTTGGACCCAAAAGTAATAGATGCATTCAAAGAGAATATCGAAAAGTTCGGCTACGATCCCAAACATATCTTGCCGCATGACAGCTATTTGATAAATCTGGGTCACCCCGAAAAAGAGGCACTTGAGAAATCAAGAGAAGCATTTCTGGATGAGGTAAAAAGATGTGAAGAGTTAGGTTTGGTCAAATTAAACTTCCATCCCGGCAGCCATCTAGTCAAAATAGCAAAAAAAGATCCAGATTATGAGTCAAAGATTTATGAGGCAGAGAATAGCTGCCTTGACAAAATTGCAGAGTCATTAAATATTATAATCGAACAGACAAAAGACTCAAATGTCCAGCTTGTCATAGAAAATACTGCCGGACAGGGTACCAACTTGGGATACAGGTTTGAGCATCTTGCTCATATCATCGAAAAAGTAGAGAACAAAGAGAGAATAGGAGTATGTCTGGATACCTGCCATACATTTACAGCAGGATATGATCTACGAACGCCGGAGACTTATGAAAAAACTATGTCTGAGTTTGAAGAGATAGTAGGTATAGAGTATTTGGCGGGAATGCATCTGAATGATTCCAAACCTGAACTTGGAAGCAGAGTCGACAGGCATGATTCTCTTGGTAAGGGCAAAATAGGATGGGAGGCATTTAGAATGATTATGAATGATCCAAGAATGAGTGATATACCATTGATCTTGGAAACCATTGATGAATCCATATGGGATCAAGAGATAAAAGAGCTATATGCATTGCAGAGATAAAAGGAATATTATTTGAAGTATCTTATAGATTTTATTAGCCAAGAGGATGTGCGAAATGCACAGATATACAAACATTTGAAATGCAACAAAACAGAAGCAGAGTTGGTGCAGATCATATGTATAGGATATGTCAAAGGCGTGGAGGAGATATCTGTTTTGGATCTGCTCAAAAGCAGGTTTTCTGAAAAATCATACAATTATCTCAAAAAGCTGAAATTTATCAAACATCTTTTGGATCTGGGATGGATCACTCAGGTAAGCTTCGGGCAAGTAAAGACCCACGAAACCTCCCAAATAGAGCTGTTAAATACTACTATCGTACCAAGCGTATCACTGTTGAGACTTTTGGAAGAGGGGTCACTCGAGGTCGTACTGCCGGATATCAAACCATATACAGATCATTTGGAGTACTTGCAGGATCAATTTGATGTGGTAGAGCTGTTGCATAGAATTTCAACTTTTAGACAAGGGTTGACCGATAGCTCATTGGGTATCGGAAGATTGAAAAATAAATTAACTCTCTTGACAAAACGGATAGAGGAGAGGCTAAAGGTTACAAAAAAGCAGATAGTCGTGGAGGAGTTTTTCGAAGAGAAGCAGCTTGATGAAAAAGAGAAAAGAATATTTCTGGCACTGCTGAAAGAGGAGTATAGCGGAGGAGAAGGCAGGTTTAGAGATATGAATACTCTTATTGAGTTGATAAGCTTTGATGAGTATGACAAGATAAAAAATCGTGCTCTTCTTGAGGAGGGCTCTAGGCTTATCACCGAAGGAATAATCGACTATGAAGAGATACTCAATATGTTTGGCGGAGTAAGCCGATCGTTTTATCTGCAGGATGATGTGCTGCAGAAAATTATTCATCCAAAAAAGAAGAAAAAGGTAACCAAGCTCAAACTTGATATGCTTATCAAAGAGCAGGATCTTTTTGAGTACCTCAAGCCTACTACTACACTTGATGATGTCGTGCTGCACCCAAAGACCAGAGAGGTACTCAGAAGTGTTGTCAAACAGGTAGATAAAAATGTTTACAAAAAACTTAGAGAATGGGGTATTAAGGATAAACGCAAAGGCATAGATGCGCGTATCATCTTCTACGGTCCGGCAGGTACGGGCAAGACAATGACGGCTATGAGTTTGGCAAAGACACTTAAAAAGCCCATACTCTCTTTTGACTGCTCCAAAATCCTCTCAATGTATGTAGGAGAGAGCGAAAAAAATGTCAGACGGATTTTTGATGATTTTAAAGAGTTGAGCAAAAAAGCCAAAGTAGAGCCTATATTGCTACTGAATGAAGCGGATCAATTTTTGAGTGCCAGAAGCGAAGGAGCAGGAAGCAGTGCAGACAAAATGCACAATCAGATGCAAAATATCTTTTTGGAGCAGATAGAGCAGTTTGAAGGTATTCTGATAGCTACTACCAATCTGCTTGGCAATATAGACAAGGCATTTTCAAGACGCTTCAACTACAAAATAGAGTTCAAAAAACCGGGCAAAAAACAGAGATTGAGACTTTGGCAGTTTATGCTTCCGGAGAAGGCAGATTATGAAGAGGGGTTCGATATAGGGCAGCTGGCAAAATACGAACTCACCGGAGGTCAGATAAATCTGATTATCAAAAATACAGCCTATAGGGTTGCCATCAGAGAG
This sequence comes from uncultured Campylobacterales bacterium, assembly GCA_964628135.1. Classification (GTDB taxonomy): domain Bacteria; phylum Campylobacterota; class Campylobacteria; order Campylobacterales; family Sulfurovaceae; genus JAAXPZ01. The sequence continues at coordinate 183 of CAZVPN010000017.1, read as the reverse complement.
GAGAGTGTATTTGGTATGCAGGATTTCATCGAAGAGATAGAGAAGGAGATAGGCAGCAGTTTCGATGGAAGCAAAAGTATGGGGTTTAAGGTCTAAAGGCACCAATATCGCTCCTTGGATGCATATAACTACTGTTTCGCAAAGTTACACGATTATGTCATATCCCGCCAATTAGGCTTTGTG
>CAZVPN010000016.1:0-15834 GCA_964628135.1 uncultured Campylobacterales bacterium | reverse complement strand
TGCATAGTCCACTTGCTTTTCATCTCTTCTCGTGCATATCTATCTACCATCTCTATCCTTGTTGCCAATATAATTTTGATACAATTCTATCAAAATAGCTGTTACATCGGGGTGAAATGCCATTTATCAAAACCAAATATACCATAGAGACACCTACTCCTGCATTTTTGTTTGTAATGAATCATTTTCATTGCTCACAAGCCGATGCTCAAAGATTTATAGGCAAAGGTCGCTTGCTTGTAGATGGTAGTGTTTTTGTAGCTTCGGGAGAAAAGATAAGCGGCGATATAGAGCTTGTCTATTTCAAACCAAAAAGCAGAGGCAATTATCCTATATTTCAAACTAATGATTTTATGCTTTTTGATAAGCCATCCGGCATCTTGGTGCACCCAAACAAATTGAGCACCGAATACTCTATGCTAGATGAGATTCGCTATATCTCCGGAGAAGATGCCAATGCAGTTCATCGTATCGATATGGAGACTTCAGGACTGCTACTAGCAAGCAAAAACAAAACATCCGAAAAACATCTAAAAACTCTTTTTGAAAATCGTGGTGTCACAAAAAGCTATCTTGCATGGGTAGATGGAGAGATAAAGAAGCCCTTTGAAGTGGATGCTCCTATCATCAAAAATGATGATTATAGTAGTTGCAAGCATAAAGTTTTTGTGCATCCTGACGGCAAGCAATCATACACTAAATTTGTGCCTTTGGAGTACGATAGTGATCTTGATGCTACTCTTTTGGCGTGCTATCCATTTACAGGCAGGACACATCAGATAAGGGTGCATTTGTTTCACATGAAACATCCTATACTTGGAGATCCAATATATGGGACAACCTTTGATGTAAGCAGTGCATATTTGGATGATACACTCAGTGCAGACGATCGAAAGATTATGACGGGAAGTAGCAGACTTATGCTTCATGCTCAGACGCTATATTTTGAGTCCGGAGCAAGGTTTTATATGGAGAGCAAAGCTGATTTTTTGAAAGAAAAAAGAGAGATTTGCCCGAAAAAGATTAGAAAATTTAACTAATCATCCTTTTTGTTTGCAATCATAATAAAGCTAACCGCGCCAACAAGCACCACTCCAGCTATGATAGCATAGAGCACGGCATCTATAGTAGTCATCTATTTTTCCTTTTCTTGTTCTCTAAGTTGACCACAGGCGGCTGAAATATCAAGCCCCTTAGACTCACGAATGGTGCACAAAACACCTCTCTTGACCAAATACTCTTGGAATGCTACCATATCTTCATAAACAGGTCGTTTGAACTCTGTGCCACCATATGGATTGAAATAGATCAAGTTTACTTTTGCTTTGATACCATCAAGAAGCTTGATAAGCTTTTTGGCTGAGCCCAAATCATCATTGACATCTTTGATGACAAGATATTCAAACATCACCCTCTTGCGACTGTTGACAGGAAACTCTTTGACTGCATCGATGATAGATTTGATATTGTAAGCTTTGTTTATCGGCATAAGTCTCTCTCTGAGTTCATCATCCACCGCATGCAGTGAGATTGCCAAATTGATACCCAAATCCATTTGACCAAGCTTTCTGATCTTGGCACTAAGTCCCGATGTAGATATGGTTTGTCGATGAGGAGAGATAGACATACCGTCAGGATCTGAAAATATTTTGACAGCTTTTGTGACAGCCTCAAGATTGTCAAGTGGCTCACCCATCCCCATAAATACAAGGTTGACACGACGATTGGCTTCGAGGTTGTTATCTATCTTGATTTGACGCACCTGCTCTACTATCTCACCCGCACTCAAATCACGCATAAAGCCACCTTTGGCAGTTAGGCAAAATGCACACCCTACTTTGCACCCTACCTGAGATGATATGCAAACCGTATATCGCTCCTGATGCTTCACGGAGCCATCTTCGTGATACTCCTTCTCTCTCATCAAGAGCAACACCACCTCTACCGTATGACCATCGTGTAGCTCAAATAGATATTTTTTGCTCCCATCGACACTTTGCTGAACCGTCAGTAGCTTCAACGGTGTGATTGTAAACTCCGATTCGAGTTGCTCTCTGAGCTCTTTTGGAAGATTTTTCATCTCTTCAAAGCTATTTGCATACTTATTATAAACCCACGAATAGATCTGTTTTGCCCTAAAAGATGGCTTTATCATATCTGCCAATTCAGCTTTTGTATAATCTTGTAATATCTTTTTCATTGTCCAATCTCTTTAACTTTTTTTGTCAATATCTCCATTGCCTTTGATCTATTTTTGATAAAATCACTGTGGGCATTTTCATCACAGTAGTTTGTCACACAAAATATTCCTCTAAATGGTATAGAAAATCTCTGAGCCACTTTTGCCACGGCATAAAATTCCATATTTTCCAAATCTATCCCTCTATCAATATACTGTTTTGATATGTCTGCATTGGTAGTGATATAATTGGATGAATTGACTATGAGGGTATTTTTTGATGTTTCATGTGAAACAATACTCTCAATGGGCGTATATGAATCACCGCTCAAAGAGCTATTTTCTATATTGACTGCCGATGATGACTCCATCACATCAAACAATTTTGCATAACCATAACTACCTGCCGTGCCGACAAATATCAACTCATTAGGCTTATCTTTGAGACACAATTCAGTCAATCTAATAGCGGCATCCACCATTCCTATGCCGATAGGTATAGCATCTCCTATCTGCTCGCTCTCTCCTGCACATATTATCATTTGCATTCCAACTGAATATGTGGTCTGATAGAAATATTGCGAGTTGTTTGCTCAGGTACAGGAGCATCACTTTTTGACATGGCAACTCTTGGCATTGCCATTGTGACCGGTCTCGGATAACGTATAGGAGAGAAGCTGATCTGTGTAACACTACACTCTCTTTTTAGCTTTGTGGATAATCTCTTGGCATAGCTATTTGCCCACTCTATGGCTCTCATTCTCAAATTATCCACCCTGCCTTCTCTCTGTTTTGGACTAAGTTGCCAGCTTACCGAAGAGATAGAGATATTGACATTTTTGTCTCTTTTTTTGTCTTGAAGTTTTTCTATAAAAATATTGAAATTGGTAATATTGTCGGCAAATATTTTATAGTAAATACTGCCCCTATAGCCATCTTTTATCCTTTTATTGTTGATGTAGTGATAGTTTGGGCTAACACTGTAGCTCCCTTCCTCTTTTTTGATAGCGTTATACTTGCTAATAAAATTGGAATATTTTGCCAACTTTTGCAAAACCTCTTTTTCGCTATTTTTGTGCACAGATATGTTTATCCCTCCCTGAAGTCTGTTTGGCTTTAGCGATAGTTTAAACTCCCTGTCAAAATCTATTGTATATGCATTAAGTGAAGCTGAGATAATGAATAAAAGTAATATTTTTTTCGTCATGTTATATCCTTACTGGTATATTTTTCTCTTTTAGATAGCGTTTAAGCTCCATAATATCGATCTCTTTGAAGTGAAAGATAGAGGCTGCCAATGCTGCATCGGCATTACCCAAAGTAAACGCCTCTTCTATATGCTTCATTGTCCCTGCACCGCCACTTGCTATCAAGGGAATTGGTGCCACTTCTGATATAGCTCTATTTAGCTCATTATCAAAGCCTGCTTTGGTGCCATCCGCATCCATAGAGGTTACCAGCAGCTCCCCTGCCCCTCTATCATATGCCTCTTTTGCCCATTTTATGGCATCTATACCGGTATCGTTGCGTCCCCCGTGAGTAAAGATATTCCACCTGCCATCTGCAGTTTGTTTGGCATCTATGGCTACTACTATACATTGTGAGCCAAACCTTTTGGCGCCCTCGGTGATAAATTGCGGATTTTTGATCGCAGCGGAGTTGATACTGACCTTATCACAACCGGCATCCAAGAGATTATAGATATCATCAAGCTCTCTTATGCCTCCACCTACAGTAAGCGGAATAAAAACCTCCTTTGCAACCTTTCTTACCACATCTACGATGGTGTCCCTGCCCTCATGGCTAGCTCCGATATCCAAAAAAGTGATCTCATCAGCACCCTCTTGGTTATATCTTTTGGCTACTTCCACCGGATCGCCGGCGTCCCTGAGCCCTACGAAATTAACTCCCTTGACAACCCTGCCGTTATCTACATCCAAACATGGTATAATTCTCTTTGCAAAATAGTCCATTGTGCTCCCTGTAGCATCATTATCCGGATTATAGCGAAAAAATAAGAAAAAAAGTGTATAATGAACCTTGATAAAGATTTGGCAGAGTTTGCCAGCAAGAAATATGGTCAAAATTTTTTAAAAAACAGTCTTTATATTGACAAAATCATCCAAGCGATGCCCAATGATGATCTACATATAGTAGAGATTGGGCCTGGCTTAGGTGATTTAACCCAAGCACTTGTTAGTGCTAGAGATGTCACGGCTTTTGAAGTGGATGAGCGATTATGCAAGCATCTAAACCGCACTTACGATAAATTTATCCGAAATGGAAAATTGGATTTGCAGTGTGGAGATGCACTTGAGCATTGGCAAGAGGGCAAATTGGCAGACAAGCCTTATCATTTGGTAGCCAATCTGCCCTACTACATCGCAACTCGTCTAATTTTGAAGGCACTGCATGATCCATATTGCCAAAGTATCTTGGTAATGGTTCAAAAAGAGGTCGCACTCAAATTTGCCGCCACCGTAGGAGAGAAGGTCTTCTCCTCTCTTGGTGTATTGGCTCAGAGTGCAGGGGAAGCCAAGCTCCTCTTTGAGGTTGAGCCGGAGGCTTTTGTTCCTCCGCCAAAAGTTACCTCGGCAGTGCTTTCGATAGTTAAGTCTAGCTCTTTGGAGGATCTAGGATTTGAAGATTTTTTGAAAAAGGCTTTTGCTCAACCGAGAAAAAAGCTATCAAAAAACCTCTCCCAGAGCTATAATAAGGCCCTTATAATGGAGGCTTTTGACAAGATAAAGCTATTAGACAACATCCGACCGCACGAAGTCGAGACATCTGCATATCATCAATTATACGCATTATTAAAGGAAAACACAGATGCAAGAAAATCAAAACAAACCAAGAAGAAACCCAAATCCATATAGACAAAATAGACCAACAGGAGACAAAGAAAACCAAACCGGCAACTCTAATCCTCAGGCACAAAATACGAATCGCAACAACAAACAAAGAGCAAACAACAATAATAGACCGAATCAGCAGCGCAATTCGCGTCAAAAACAAAACAACGGCAACAGAAACAGGGGGCGAAAGAAACAGATACCTACAAATGTATCAGAAGATATGAAAAAATGCCTGATCGACAATGACAGAGTCCAGCAGGAGAGAATGACACCGTGGAAACAGATAGATATGGGCTCCAAAGGCAAAATCAGATTTACTCCATTGGGCGGACTCGGTGAAATAGGGGGCAATATTGCCGTAATGGAAACAGAAAACAGTGCGTTTATTATAGATGTCGGCATGAGTTTTCCTGACGAGACGATGCATGGAGTTGATATCCTCGTTCCGGACTTCAGCTATCTGCATACGATCAAAGACAAAATCAAGGGTATTGTCATCACCCATTCACATGAAGACCATATCGGTGCAATGCCATATCTATTTAAAGAGCTAAAGTTTCCAATATATGGAACTCCTCTAGCTCTTGCAATGATAGAGAACAAGTTTAATGAGCATGGGCTGTCCGCTGATACAAAGTACTTCAACTATGTAACCAAAAGAAAACAGTACCAAATAGGTGATTTCAAAATAGAGTGGATGCATATGACCCACTCTATCGTAGATTCATCTTCGCTTGCGATTGAGACACCTGTCGGCACGATCATCCATACGGCGGATTTCAAGATAGATCACACTCCTATCGATGGATACACAGCTGATCTACATAGAATCGCATATTACGGCAGCAAAGGTGTTTTGGCACTTTTCTCTGACTCTACCAACTCTCACAATCCAGGCTTTACCAAAAGTGAAATGGTGGTCGGCAAAACATTTGATTCTCTTTTTGATATGGCAAAGGGCAGGGTGATTATGTCAACTTTTTCATCCAATATTCATAGGATATTCCAAGCTATGGAGAGGGCAGTCAAGCACAATCGCAAAATATGCGTAATTGGTCGATCTATGGAACGAAATATCGAAACTGCAAGAAAGCTCGGCTATATCGATGTAGACGATAAGCACTTCATCGAACCCCATGAGGTAAACAGATACAAAGACGAAGAGGTACTGGTAGTCACTACGGGCTCTCAAGGTGAAACCATGGCTGCACTCTCCAGAATGGCAACGGATGAGCATAGACACATCAAACTAAAACCTACCGATACCGTGATCATCTCGGCATCTGCAATTCCCGGCAATGAAGCATCAGTCTCAAAGCTTATGAACCTGCTTATGAAATCCGGTGTAACCGTCAGATACAAAGAGTTTAGTGATATCCATGTATCAGGACACGCCGGACAAGAGGAGCAAAAACTTATGCTGAGACTCGTGCAACCAAAATTTTTCCTCCCTGTCCACGGAGAATACAACCATATAGCAGCTCATGCCAAAACGGCTGAGTTGTGTGGAGTAGACAAAAGAAATATGCTTCTTATGAGCGATGGAGACCAGATAGAGATCACACCAAAATATATCAAGAAGGTTAAAACGGTCAAGAGTGGTAAAAAATATATAGACAACATGAACAACAAAGAGATATTTAATGATGTAGTAGAGGATAGACAAAAGCTTGCAAACGAGGGTATAGTCAATGTCAGTATGCAAATATCTGCAAGCACCGGCAAAGTTATCGGCAAACCTGTTATATCTACATTTGGCATCATAGCCAACAAGGATGACAAAAAGTTTGAAAAAGAGATAGAGCATCTGATAGAGACATATCTGCTAAATACAAAGATTACACCCAACAACGATACCAAAAAAATAGAAGAGGATATCAGAGGATTGGTGCGAAAACATATAATCCGAATCAAAAAACTATATCCGGTAATCAATATCACTGTTTTCCTTGCCAAGTAGGGCAGGGCAGATGATATCTATCGACACCTACTCCAAAGAGAGATCATGAGACTAAACAAATATATCTCACACAACAGCAAATACTCAAGACGAGATGCCGACAAGCTGATTGAAGCGGGTGATGTTAGGGTAAACAAAAAAACTATGCTTGATTTTGGTTACGATGTCCAAGATGGAGATATCGTCTCGATCAAAAATAGACCCATAAAGCCAAGAAAACAGGGTGAGGTAACAGTAATAGTTTTTAATAAGCCAAAAGGAGTATTGGTAACAAAAAAGGATGATAGGGGCAGAGCTACTATATATCATAAGCTACCGGGCAAATTTAGGCACTTTATCCCGATAGGCAGGCTCGACTATGCTTCAGAGGGACTTTTGCTCCTGACGGATGCTCCAGAGGTCGCACAAAAGCTTATGGAGAGCTCACTGCCTCGAACTTACAATATCAAAATAGACAAACCGCTCAATAAAGATATGATAAAGGCCATGGAAGAGGGCATGATACTTGATGATGCCTCTGCCGGTGCACATGAGCATAGCAGTATTACTCATATGGAGTTTGCTCCATTTGCAGCCTTTGAATTTAGAGGCACATCAGGCAAATATACCAAACTTAGAGTCACCATAACAGAGGGCAAAAACAGGGAACTCAGACGCTTTTTCGCCCACTTTGATGCAACTGTCGTAGATCTCAAGAGGGTTGCCTTTTGGGAGGTAGAACTCAATAACCTGCCTACCGGAAAAACTCGATATCTCTCACACAAAGAGTATGATATGCTTCATAAGTTTCTGAAAGAGAAAAAGAGATAAACAATGCTAGCTCTCAAATACCGCCCACAAAATCTTGATGAGATTGTAGGGCAAGAGCACTTACTTGCCAAAGATGCACCTTTGCGAAAACTTATCGAAGCTGATGCGCTGCCGCATATTTTTCTCTATGGTCCTCCCGGTTGTGGCAAAACAACATTGGCAAGAGCCATCGCCACAAAGCTAGATCGTCCATTTTATGAGCTCAATGCCACTACACTCAAGGTAGAAGATTTACGCAAAATATTCAAAGAGTATCATAATGCCCTCCAAAAACCTCTAATTTTTATCGATGAGGTGCATAGGCTTAGCAAAAATCAACAAGAGGTTTTGTTGCCGTTTATGGAAAACCAATCAGCCCTAATCATTGGAGCATCAACCGAAAATCCATACTATAGCCTAACTGCTGCTATGAGATCTAGATCACACCTCTTTGAGTTAAAAGCCATATCAAACAAATCTATGAAAAAGATGCTCAAAAATGTATGCCAAAAAGAGAAAATAGAAGTAGAAGAAGATGCATCAGAGTATCTGATAAGCTCAAGTGCAGGTGATCTCAGAGCGATGCTGAATCTGCTTGAAAGTGCTGCCGTTGTCTCAAATCCCGTAACTCTACAAACTCTCAAATCCATCAGAGCACACGCTTTGCAGGCAGGATCAAGCGAAGCAGACAGCCACTATGATCTAACCTCAGCTATGATCAAAAGTATAAGAGGAAGTGATATTGATGCAGGGTTATACTATTTGGCTCGCCTGATAAGCGGTGGAGAGCCGCCTGAATTTTTGGCCCGCAGGCTCTCAATATTGGCAGCTGAAGATATAGGCAACGCAAACCCAAACGCACTAAATCTTGCCGCATCAACTCTAAGTATAGTCAAAAACATAGGCTACCCCGAAGCTCGCATCCCTTTGGCACAACTTGTGATATATCTAGCAAGCTCACCCAAGTCAAATAGTGCCTATGAGGCAATCAATAGTGCACAAAATGCAATCAAAGAGGGTCAATTGCTAAATGTGCCAAATCATATAAAAACTCACAGCAATGAATATCTATATCCGCACGATAATAATGGCTGGGTAGAGCAAAAGTATCTGCAAAAGAGTATGAAATTCTACCAATCCAAAGGGGTTGGATTTGAAAAAACTCTTGATGAGTGGCTAAAAAAGATCAAAAACTTATAATCCCTATTTGAGATTGGAAATAATATTTTTTACTTTTTGGGTATCAATTTCGCCGCTTAAATATTTATCACCCAGATCGGACAGCTTTTTTAGAATATATTTTTTAAACTCACTTTCTGCCAATCTATTTTCTATCATCCCCCTAACTACATCAAAATCCGGTATCTTGCTTAGAACATCTTTCATTACAGAACTCTGATTCCAGATTATTTTTGCTTTGTTCAGGGGCAAACCTGACAAATCAAGAACTTTATCGCCTGAAGAGTCTTCTTTCATATATCTCTCATACCCTCCGCTGTTTATTGAGCCTGTTTCATCGTATCCGGATGGAGATGTACTTGCATTGTTGGCAAACCATGTTGCAAAATATGCAAAGGCAGCTCCGATAACAAATAGTATTACTGTTCCTTTGTTCATAATTTATCCTGTGTATATTATTTTTTCACTATTATACTCAATTTTTCGGACAATTAGGATATATTATTTCTGATGTTTCTTATTTTTTCTATCATAAGCTGGATGCTTACTTTTGACTGAAAACTGTTTTTGTTGAGCGTATAGACTATATCTACCCTCTGCCCCTGCTGGTACTTTTCATTTGTTTTAAATTGCACGCCGCCATAAATGTGCTCTCCGTCTCCAAAAGTAAACCTTAAATGGTTGGCATCTTTTCCTATGGTTTGTACGGCGAGTATCTCTACGGATCTGCTAATAAATTTTGGTCTGCTGTTTCCTTCGCCAAACGGTTCAAACCTCTCTATCATATCAAGAAGTTCAAAGTCTATCTCTCCAAAGGGAAGAGTACCCAAAATAGCAGGATCTACAAACGCCTCTTGCTTGCAGACAGATTGTGCATGAATATTCAACTGTCTTCTAAAATCATCGATCTTGCTCTCACCTATGCTCAGGCCGACAGCTGCACGATGACCACCAAATTTATCTAAAATACTTTTTTGGGTATCGACTACCTTAAAAAGATCACAACCTCCAAAACTTCGTCCGCTTCCTTTGCATTTGCCATCTTTGCAGTTAAGCACAATTGCTGCTTTTTCAAACTTTCTTGCCAATCTTGCCGCAACTATTCCCACTACGCCCTCATGCCAATTATCTGAGGAAAGCACTATGATCTTGTCTTGTTCATTGATCATTTTGTCAGCTTCTTTTACAATCTGCTGCTCCAATACTTTTCTCTTTTCATTCAGGGTGATAAGCTTATTCAGTTTGTCTCTAGATTCATAAACATTCGGACTGCAAATATACTCTACCGCCAAAGATGCATCTTCGAGCCTGCCGGCACTGTTGAGTATCGGTGCCAGACCAAATGCAATATCTTCCGAGCTTATATCCTCTTTGCCTCTATATTCTCTGTATGCTTTAACAAATGGGCGTTGACTATTGGATAGAGACTTCATGCCATAACGGACCATTGCACGATTTATATGTTGTAGAGGCATTATATCAGCAATAATGGCGATAGATACAAGTCCCAAATAGTTTTTCATATTTATATTTGTTCCCATCTCTACATTTAAAGCTGAGCAGACATACCATGCTATTTGTGCACCACAAATCTCTTCATATGGAAAAGTACATTCAGATTGTTTTTGATTTACTATCGCATATGCGTTTGGTTTGGACGAGGGAACAATGTGATGATCGGTGATTATCAGATCGACTCCTGCATCTTGGCATCTCTCTGCTGCTTCGATTGCGGATATACCATTGTCAACCGTAATGGCCAAATCATACTCCTCAATACGCGGTATTATGGATGTAGAAAGACCATAACCGTCCTTAAAACGATTTGGAATTATCCAATCTATGGAAACATTGATCTCATCAAAGAACTCTTTGACAATAGATGTTGATATAACTCCATCTACATCATAATCACCTATCAAGATTATCTTTTCATTATTTTTAATAGCCTCTGTGATGCGCTCAACAGCTCTATCCATATCTTTGAAAGTAGATGGGTGGGGCAAATCTTTTAATGTAAAAAGTTGATTATCAAATCGTTCACTCAAAATAGCATAAATACTATCTTTTGTGAGAGTAGGATATTTATTCTCCATTAGTGTTTGAATGCTCTATTGACGCTTTGATAAAACCCAATATAGATTCATTTGCATGTTGCAATCTAGAGGTAAACTCCGGGTGAAACTGAACACCCAAAAACCAAGGATGATCTTTTACCTCAACAGCCTCTATCAGCCCATTTGATTCACCTGTAACCTCCATGCCGGCATTTTCCAATGCCTCTCTATATGCGGGGTTGGCTTCATATCTATGTCTATGTCTTTCATAAATGACTTTTGCATTATACTCTTTGTTTAGTATAGAACCCTCTTTTGTTTGGCACTCATACTCACCCAGACGCATTGTCCCACCCAATGGGGAGGTGGTAGTTCTAATCTGTTTTGAACCACTGGCATCTATAAACTCATCTATCAGATATATTATTGGGTTTTTGGTTGATTCATCAAACTCCACAGAGTTGGCATCCTCAAGCCCAAGGACATTTCTGGCATACTCTATCATGCTTAGCTGCATACCAAGACAAATGCCCAAAAAAGGAATCTTGTTTTCTCTTGCAAAACGGATTGATTCTATCTTTCCCTCTACACCTCTGGAGCCAAAACCTCCTGCTACAAGTATCCCGTCTACATTTTTCAAAAGCTTTTGGGCACCCTCATCTTCTATCTTTTCGCTGTCCACCCATTTGATCGAAACTCTACTGTCTGTATGAGCACCTGCATGTATCAATGCTTCGGTCAATGATTTGTATGACTCTTTAAGATCCAGATATTTTCCTACAAAAGCGATATTTACTTCACCTGCTGGCTTTATAATCTTATGTACCAGCTCAGTCCACTCATTCATGTTTGGTTGGCAGGCATCAAGTTGAAGTTGCTCACAGATAGGGCTGAGTGCATCTTGTCTGAGAAAATTTAATGGCACTTGATAGATAGTGGCCGCGTCCTCTGCTACTACAACTGACTCTTCGCTGACATCACAGCTATAAGCGATTTTTCTCTTTATATCACTATTAACCGGGACTTCGGAACGAAGTACCAGCATATGGGGGGCTATACCTATTCTTCTGAGCTCCTGGACAGAGTGCTGTGTAGGTTTTGTTTTGAGCTCACCGGCAGCTTTAATAAACGGCAAGAGCGTTACATGAATATTCATTACTTGCGATTTGGGCAGTTCATGTTTGATTTGACGGATTGTCTCCAGAAAAGGCAACCCCTCGATATCTCCTGTAGTACCGCCCAACTCTACAATAAGTATATCTTTGCCTTCTCCCGCTTTAAAAATACGCTCTTTTATCTCATTAACTATATGAGGGACTACTTGGATAGTTTTTCCAAGATATTCACCTTTTCTCTCTTTTTCTATTACAGTTTTATAAACCTGTCCAGTGGTAAAGTTATTATTTTGTGTTAGTGATGTATCAAGAAATCTTTCATAGTGCCCAAGATCAAGATCTGTCTCGGCACCGTCTTTTGTTACAAAAACTTCTCCATGCTCCAATGGAGACATTGTTCCAGGGTCTACGTTGATATATGGATCAAGCTTCAATACGGCAACACGGTAGCCCGAAGATTTGAGCAGAGTACCTATACTTGCTGCCGTAATTCCTTTGCCGAGAGAACTCAACACACCACCAGTAACAAATATATATTTTGTTGAAATTTTATCGCTCATCTATTGTGCCTGTCTTGTCAAGATACTATAGGCATGATAATAGTTATAAAATTATTGTCTTTTACGACAAACGGCAGAGTAGGTTCATTTAGTCCTATCTCAAAACTATCACTATCTGTTTGCGAAATAAAGTCCAAAAGATATTTGCTGTTTAGAGATATAGAGAAATCATCATTAAGTCCAGTATCTATCTCTATCTCTGTTTTTGCTTCTACGTTGTCGGCGGAGAGTGAATTGAAAAATATAGTATCATTTGAAAATGTGATTTTTATATCATGAGATATGGTTGTTATCATTCTGATTGCTTCTAACATATCTTTCTTGGGAAGCTCTATCTGATGTTTTACGCTGCTAGGAATAATTCTCTTATAGTCAGGAAATTTGCCGTTTATCAATCTTGTAAAAAAGAAATTGTTTTCATTTGTAACGATAAGCGTGGTTTCATCATAATAGATTGTAATTTGATCTAAAAACAGTTTTTGTATCTCCATAATAGCCTTTTTTGGCAAAATCAATGAGATCTCTTTACCCGTGACTCCCGGAATAGAGGCTACAGCCAATCTTCTGGTGTCTGTCCCTACTAGATCAGTGCTTTCGTCTGTTATATTTATCAAAGCACCGTTAAGCTCAAATTTTGGGTTGTTGGTATCTATTGCAGGAGATATTTTTTTCAAGTTTTTAATTAGGCTCAAAGAATCCAACTCTATTTGGCTTTTTTCTTCAAGTGAAGGGAATGAAGGGAACTGTTCAGGATCAAAGGTAGGTAATTTAAATTTGGAATGTGATTGTTTTATCAGAAGAGTATTTTCCAATACTTCAAGTATAATCTCTCCATCTTTTAGTATTCTAATAATGTCAAGCAGCTTCTTACCGTTAGCAGTAAATGAACCGTCATGTTCAATAGACAAACTATCTGTATCTATTTGCAAACCTATTTCTGAGTCGGTTGCTTTAATTATACATCTATCACCTGCAGTTTCAAAATATATATGAGAAGTAATTTGACTTGCATCCTTCTTTTCCAAAAATGGTTGGAGATTTATGAGAATTGATTCAATTACCTGTTTGTCTGCTTTGATCTTCATTTACATTCCTTTTATTATTAAAATAAAAATAGTATTAGTAGTATATCAAATGAATATGTGAATAAGTATTTAATCGTACCAAAATACCGAATAGTTTTTCTCATATTCCGTATCTGGATTATTCACATATTTTCACTAATAAAATTATATCTTTTTTTTATTCATTTTTCTTTGTAACTGTTTCAATTTTGTTTGTGAGCTCTTCGAGAAGTACCTTAAAGTTTTCGTCATTGTCTATCAACTCATTTATTTTTTTCATAGCATGTGATATTGCCGTATGGTCTTTCATGCCCACATATCTTGCTATTTGAGGCATAGAATTGTGTGTCAGATTTCTTGCCAGATATATTACTATTCTTCTTGCATTTACTATACTTTGGGTTCTTTTCTTTGATTTTATGTCAGATGGCTTTATATTCAACTCTTTTGATACAATCTTGACAATGTTGTCAATAGTTATATTTTCCTGTTTCTCTTTTAGCTGATCTTTGATGGTTGCTTTTGTAAACTCAAGGGTTATCTTTTGGTTTAACATGCTGCTCATCGCATTTAGTTTTATGATCGTTCCCTCTATTTCTCTTATATTGTCTCCCATGTTTGCAGCGATATAGTGTATAATTTCGTTGTTGAGCCTGATACCGTCTAATTCGCATTTTTTTTCAATGATGGCTATCTTCGTCTCTATTTCAGGTGGTTGAATATCTGCCATCAAACCCCACTCAAAGCGGCTCTTAAGTCTATCTACAAGACCGGCTATTTTGTTTGGCGGCTGGTCCGCGGTTATTACTATCTGTTTTTTTGCCTGATAAAGCTCGTTGAAAGTATGAAAAAACTCCTCTTGTGTTTGTTCTTTGCGTGAAAGAAACTGGATATCATCGATAAGCAGCAGATCACACTGTCTGAAATGATCTCTAAATCTATCCATTGTTTGTGATTTTACATGCCCGATATATTTATTCATAAACTGTTCAAGAGTAGTATAGATAACCTTTTTGCCTTTTTCCTTTTGATCATTGCCTATGGCCTGAAGCAAGTGAGTCTTGCCAAGCCCCACACCTCCATATATAAAAAGAGGGTTGTATTGTTCCCCGGGTTTTTCCGTTACAGCCTTGGCCGCAGTATAAGCAAACTGGTTTGAACTCCCGATAATAAAGCTGTCAAAGGTAAATGATGGGTTGAGGTGAGTACTTTTGGATTTGTCTTTGTTTTCTTTTAGAGCTGTTTCTCTTTGTGTTTTATTATTTTTTTTATCAACAATAATGTTTATTTCCGGTTTTACACCTGTTTTTATCTCAAAGAGATGTGCCAATTTTTCACTATATTTTGTCTCGATCCACTTGGCCAATATTATATTTATTGTCGAGTATATAGCCATATCGCTTCTTGAGTTGATCTCATCATAGTGCAAATTTTTTATATATCGTTCATACTCTTTGTCGCTGATCTCTTTTTTGAGCTCTTTTAAAATAGTTTCACCAATATTCATATATTCCCCTGATCGATTTATTCACATATTACAATACCAAGACAACTATGTGAATAACTTTTAGAATTTTATCATATATGTGCTAAAATATGGATAGCATAGAACTATGTGAATAATGTTTATCACATGTGAATAAAGGTGTGAATGAAAATCTTAGGAATAGACCCGGGAAGCCGTAATTTAGGCTATTGTGTATTGGAGTTTGAGGGTGGTAAGTATAGATTGATAGAAGCAGGCGTGCTCAAGATCAAAACAAAACTCCTTCAAGAGCAGATCACAGAGTTGATGGAGGGTATAGATATCATTCTTTCCAATAACCATATAGATGAGGTAGCTATAGAGGATATCTTTTATGCCTACAATCCCCAAAGTGTGCTCAAACTCGCCCAAATCAGAGGAGCACTCAGCCTAAAAGTGCTCCAAGAGATAGGATATTTTCACGAATACACACCCCTACAAGTCAAAAAAGCCATCACCGGCAACGGCAAAGCCGCCAAAGAGCAAGTAGCTTTCATGGTCAAACGCCTACTAGGCATCAAAAAAGAGATCAAACCCCTAGACATCACCGA
>CAZVPN010000015.1:0-15985 GCA_964628135.1 uncultured Campylobacterales bacterium | reverse complement strand
ATGACGGATCAAGCACTATGTTATATCCGCCGGATAAATATTTCTCAAACACTTTGCTGTACTGCTTCTGTGCCACCTGCGGCGAGGCTTCATTGGATTTGGATATATCTTTGTTGAATATCTCAAAAAGTTGAACATCGGCAAACTGCTTGGAGCTTTTGATATAGTGGTCAATAAGAGGCTGATAAAGATCATTTTTGGATTTTTTATCTATTATATAGATGTTTATTTTCACAACTATCTCCTCTTACTCAAATGGAAGATTGGATATCTTCCATCCTCTCATAAAATCTCTCCACTCTCTCATCTACCTGAATAACTCGCCTTAGATATTGGACAAGGTCACCACGATTGAAATCAATTTTGAGCTGTTTCGGATCACGAGCTCTTGAGATCGCTACATAAAATTGACTTGGAGCAAAAATATTATCCACATTACACACAAGCTGATCTATACTCATGCCCTGGCTCTTGTGTATAGTAACGGCATATGCAAGTTTGACCGGAAACTGACTTAGAGTAGCCAAAGAGACCTGTTTTATGCTCCCTTCGTCATCTACGACTATATCCGGCAGATCAAATTCATGCCGCTCCACCCTGATATACTCATCACCCTTCTCTACCAATAGATATTCATCATTGATGCCTCTCAGTATACCTCTGTCACCATTGACATATTTCCCCCACTTGTTTACTGTAAAAAGTACCGGCACCCCAACCTTTAGAGTAAGCTGTTCATTGACGGGCAGTACCTTTTTCCAGCTCTCCAATCTCTTCTCATTGACATGGGCAAATTTCTCTACAGAAGCAAAAAGTATATGCTCCTCCTCCTTGATGCGGTTCAATGAGTCTCTATTCATCTTCTCTACTTCCAAATTGCGCCCAAAAAGATACGTTGGTTTGCCATTATGCACATTATCATGATTGCTTAGCTCCATCATATATGCTGCAACTTCATCATCAAATATCCCTCGCCTAACCTTTGACAAGATCATTGTAAACTCTTTATCGTCAGTTCTTTTCATCTCTGTAAGCTCTACAACGGCAGGATCAAGCCTCTGCCATGCGGTACTTTCAAATGCAAACAACATGCCGCCAAAGAGACCTGCGCTCTCTTTTTTGATTGGAGGCAACTGAAAAAAATCCCCTACCATAAGAAGTTTTCCGCTATATGAGAGATTTTCCAGGCGGTATAGTATCATATCCATAAGCTCAGTACTGATCATTGATATTTCATCAATAATTATCAACTCTGTTGAATTAAGTATTTTTTTAAGCTCTCTAAGTCTATTTTTATTTCTTTTGTCACTCTGGGCAAGCTCTTCAAAATTACTGCTGATTCCAAAGCCAAAGAAACTGTGGACTGTAAATCCCCCTACATTAACGGCACTGACACCTGTAGAACCCAATGCTACAACGCCTTTGCCCTCTTTGCGATAGGCTGATATTATACTGTTTGTCATATGGCTTTTCCCCACACCGGCTCCTCCGGTAAGGAATAGATTTCTCTCTTGCAAAATTTTGATTATCTCGTCAAGTTTTACCAATATTGTGCCTTTTTTATGCAATTGTAACATTATTTTAGAAGAATAATTGATATAATGACCAATAAATTATTTACTTGGGGTATTCAAAAAAAGATGTTTGAGCAATACAAAGAGGCTATAGAAAATTCCAATATTGTCTCCAAGACAGATGTAAAAGGCATAATTACATTCGTCAATGATGAGTTTTGCAAAATATCCGGATATAGCTGTGATGAGCTACTGGGGAAAAATCACAATATTGTCAGACACCCCGATGTGTCCACCCAAACCTTCAGAAAGCTGTGGGATACAATTCTCGCCAAAAAAACATATAGATCTACTGTAAAAAACTTAGCAAAAAACGGCCGTACTTTTTATGTAAACACTACAATTACACCGATTCTTGATGAAAACGGAGAGATAGAGGAGTTTATTGCTATCCGCTATGATGTGACAAAAGAGGTGGAACTCAAATTGGCACTTGAGGAGAAGGAAAAAGAGCTAATCGAGCTCAATCGGACTTTGGAACATAGAGTGAGAAAGCAGACAAAAAAACTTATAGAACTGAATCTCAATCTGGAGAAAAGAGTCAAGGAGGAGATAGAAAAAAATGAGCAGAAACAAAAAATTCTCTTCATGCAGTCTCGATTTGCAAGCTTGGGACAAATGATTGCCAATATAGCCCATCAGTGGAGGCAGCCGCTTACAGAGCTAAACCTCACGCTTTTTGCACTAAAAAATGCTACAGGCGATATAGAAAAAAGAGAGCGCTATGCAGAAGCAAAAAATACCATACAATCAATGTCGCAAACGATAGAGGACTTTCAAAATTTTTTCAATCCGAACAAAAATGTGGAGCCGTTTGATCCAACGGTATGTTTCAAGGATGCTATGTCTCTAATCAGAAATGATCTACAAAAAGCCGGCATCAGCGTACACTCTGCACTTGGCAAGCAGATAGAGATTGTAGGTGTCTCCAATGAGCTGACACAAACCATAATCAATTTGATCCAAAATGCAAAAGAGGCACTTCTAAATTCATTTACTGAGAAAAAGGAGATATTCGTTGCTATTTCCGATGAAGGAGAGAATATAGAGATATCTGTTCAGGACAATGCCGGCGGTATTGATGAAAAAATTATAGACAAGATATTTGACCCCTATTTTACCACAAAGCATGCCAGCAGAGGAACTGGATTGGGACTTTTTATGTCCAGAATGATTGTCCAACAGAGCCTTGGGGGCATTATCGAAGTAAAAAATTATGCTTCCGGTGCACTGTTTGTAATAAAAATACCCAAGAGGAGCAATAGAAAATGAGCAATTGTAGCAAATTATTAAAAATGTTGAAAGTTCTTCTTGTGGAGGACGAGGAGCATCTCCTTTCTATGCTTGGAAGTACAGTAGGAGAAAAGTTCGGCAAATATATGACTGCTACAAATGGTGCCGAAGCTATAGAGATCTTTGTGGATTTTAAACCTGATATCATCATTAGTGATATCACTATGCCTGTTATGGATGGGCTCAGCATGGCAGAAAATATTCACACCGACCATCCCAACCTGCCTATAGTCATACTTAGCGCATACAGCGACAAAGATAAACTGCTCGGCGCCATAGATGCAGGCATAGCCAAGTATTTTATCAAACCATTTGACCCTGATGAATTATTGGAATATCTCTGTATATTTGCCAAAAAAAGAGTCAACTCAGATATCATTAATCTATCTAACGGATACATATACGATAAAAAAAGCAACAAGCTTTTCTTTGGGCACTCTATTGTCAAGCTGACCATCAGAGAGCTCGACCTCATTGCCCACCTTATTGAAAAACCGGATCATTTAATCACAAATGATGAACTGAAGGATTTCATCGGAAACGATCATACAGCTTCCGACCAGAGCATGCGTGTCTTCATAAGAAGACTCAGAGAAAAAACAGACAAGGATTTTATCCAAAACATCTCCAAGCAAGGATATATGCTCAAAATGGACTAATCAATTTGGATGAATTATACATCTTTGACCTTTGCACTTGATCAAAGCATCTATATATAAAACTCTTTTTTTTGTCTCCGAATCCAGCGAATCATATGCATCCTGCGAGCGCATACCAGTGCTACAATATAGCACTACGACCTTGTTGTGTGGGAACTTAGAAATTTCAAGTTTGCCTTTCTCAAAATTCCACTCTATATTTTTGGCATCATTTAGATGCCCTTCTTTATACTCATTGGGATGTCTGACATCTACAAGTGCGATACCAAGAGGAAGTTTATGCTCTTTATATAACTTTATAAACCATCTTGCATCTATTGTGCCACTCTCTTTCCCAAGATGCAGAGGCACACCAAAAATAATACTTTTTCGATTGATATGCTTTTTGACATTGCAATATTTCATATCAAGCATAACATCCTGCAATCTCTCTTTCCACTCCGGAAAACCGTTTTTATAGATCAAAACATTTGTATAACCCTCATGCATAATAAGTTTTGCCAACTTCGCCGACTTGCCACACTGTGCACCATTGCAAAATACCACTATTTTACTGCTCTTTTTAGATGGCAAATACTGCTTCATTCTTCTAAAACGCTTTATTGGTATATTGATAGCACCGGATATTGTTCCTTTTTTATAATACTTTTGATCCCTTGCATCTATAAAAATAGCACTTTTGGCTCTATATATTCTGTTTGCCTCTTTATAATTTATAATCTTTGAGGCAGTGCCTGCCGATATATATAAAGTTGTTGCAAAAAACAAAAATAATAACTTGATCACTCTCTTCCCTTTAATTTTAGCCTCTCAAGTCCTCGCTTGGGATAGGATAATACAATAGTAACAAGAGCTATCGCCCCAAGCACATATACCCACACAGGCACTGGAACAGGATCCCCCGTAGCATATGAATGCAAACCGCTAAGATAAAAATTGACTCCAAAATATGTCATAAGTATAGAGGCAAAAGCAAGAAAAGATGATAATGCCAAAATATATGGCAAATCAAGAGGTTTAATAAGCCTTAGGTGCAGAACAATTGTATATACGATTATACTTATATATGCCCATGTTTCTTTGGGGTCCCATCCCCAATATCTACCCCAGCTTTCATTTGCCCATACACCGCCTATGAAATTGCCCACTGTAAGCATAGAGAGCCCTATTATTAAAGCGGCTTCATCAACAGCTACGAGACGATATATGGCGACATCAACCCCTTCTTTTTTGGGAGATCTAACAATAAACAACAAAAGTATCAAAAAACCAAGAATAGACGAAAGACCCAAAAAGCCATAACTAGCTGTAATAACTGAAACATGAATAGTGAGCCAATATGACTTAAGTACAGGCACAAGGTTTGTGATTTGCGGATTTATATTGTTTAGGTGTGCAGTGAACAAAAATATACCGGATATTGTCACAGTGGCTCCCATAACCAGAAGGGATCTCCTAAAAAATAGCAACCCCGCCAGCAAGCCTGCCCATGAGATATAAAGTAATGACTCATATGCATCACTCCATGGTGCATGACCTGAAATATACCATCTAAGACCCAAGCCAAATGTGTGTATAGCAAATATGAGTATAACTAATATGCCACCCAAAGATCTTATATATGCAAACAGCTTTTTCTTTTCGGTTGATACAACTTCTACAAAACCAACCAGTATAAACAGCAAACCCAAAGTCATATATACTGCTATAAGACTTGGAAATAAGTTAAGATGATTATAGAAAAGCTCGGCATCTATTTTGCTTTTGGATGGTATTAGAGATGGATCGAGTCTTTGTTGATAATGTGCAATTTGAGATATTGCGTTACTTGCTTTATCCCAATTACCATTTATGATAGAGTCTATGAAATTGTGTGTCAAAGTCTCTACTCCTGCTTTTATCGATCCTGTAAATTTTTGCGAAGCTTCAAGTGGATTGTACCAGGTGTGGTGTTGATCATCCGGCATGGGGTATATTTTGAAAAGATTGGCATAAAATATCATATATATAACATTCAGCTTCTCATCAAGTGTTATTACTTCACGCTCGAAAGTTCCCCTTTTTTCAGGCTTTAGAATGTTCGCTGTCTCTACATATTTTTTTAGTTTGTAGCTGTTGTCGACATCAAAAGCATCTGCAAAAGAGATATATTTGGCATCTTTGTTTAAAGAAAGTACCTTTTTTAGCTTTGGAGATTTGATTTTGATTAGTTTTGCATATCGCCAA
The DNA here is from genome assembly GCA_964628135.1 of uncultured Campylobacterales bacterium. Lineage (GTDB taxonomy): Bacteria > Campylobacterota > Campylobacteria > Campylobacterales > Sulfurovaceae > JAAXPZ01. Next base: position 10,233 of record CAZVPN010000015.1, on the reverse strand, counting down.
AGCTCAGGACGACTTATCATACCAAGCATCACCTGATCAGGGCTCATGCCTTTGTAGCTTATGCTTTTGTGTATCTTATATAAGAGCTTGCTATCAAGCGTATTGACCGGCTCCATTCTCCCCATTGGTGATTGGGTTATCAGCCGTCCAAATTGTTTGGCTGTATTTTTGGAGTGTTTGGAATATGACAAAAGATAGTTTTGAAATTCTGATGGTGTTGCTGCATTTGCAGGTGTTGCTGCAACAACAGACACAAAAGCTGATACGATAAGCACTGCTGCGCTGTGGCGAAGATAGTTTATGAGCCTGCCAAAACGAGATCTTTTGTCAAAGAGATTTAACAGTAATGCCAAAGCCAGCAGTATATATCCAATGTATGTTGGCCATTTCCCGGGATCCTTATTTACGCTTAATATAGTTCCTCTTTCGTCTTTGTCGTAAGAGCTTTGAAAAAATTTATATCCTCCGTAATTTAGGGGATGATTCATGTATATACGATAATCAAAGCTTTTTGCACCATCAACAACACTTATTTCACTTGCATATGAGCTAGGAGCCATCGAACCCGGATATCTCTCTATCTGAAAATCTTTAAGTTTCAAAACAAATGGCATCTTGATGATTTTTGAGCCAAACTCGAGTTTGAGCTTGACATCGCCCAGAGAAAGCTCTCTATCATAACCTTTGGCACCCCTTTGTCCTACTAATCTAACAGTCTCACATTTGCCACCATAGCAGCCTTTAAGCCTCAGTAGCCCCATAGTAGAATGACCCTGTTTTGCAAATTTATAATCAACAAACTTTAGATTAATTGTCCTATTACCGTCAAAAAATATTGTCTCAGCAAATCTGTTGTTTCCTATAGCTGAAAAATCTCTCTGATACTCCTGATACCATACACCATTAGAAGTTTTAATCGTAACTTGCAGATACGGCTCTGCCGTAAGCATTCTGTTCTCACTGCTTCCCTCTCGTATATGCAATATACCTTCAATTCCCCAAAAATGGGTTATAGCAGCACCTAAACCTATAAGCAAAAATGCCAAATGAAATAAAAATCTTGGTGGGTATCTCCACATCTTCCGTCTATAAATAACCCCTGCAAGATTGATGCCTGTAGCAAACAATACTGCTATATACCACCAGTTATAGTATACCAGCACACGGGCTGTAGATGTACCATAATCATTCTCTATAAATGTTGCTGCCGCTGCACCTATAAACAAAATAGAAAGAAGTACAATCGATGTTTTTATAGAGAAAGCAATATTGAGTATTTTTTTCATGAGCTATATCACTCCATTTTGTTTAAGATACTCTTTCCACTCCTCTTTTTTATACTTTCCTGTATCTACACCCTTGACAAACTTCATTACTTTTGCCAATATGTTTGGCTTGACATAGCCGGGGATTTGCCAAATCTTTTCGCCCTTGGATGTAAGAAGAACGATATATGGCGTAACTTTCACTTTATATAGTGCTTTGAGATCCTCCGTGGTTGTAGAGTTTCCAAGAACTTTATATCTTTGTGGCTGATCTCTTGGTATGCTGTAGAGATCAAATTCTGTTGCCACTTTATGCAAAGTAGGCTCTTGAGATATCTCTCTTTTCATCTTTTCACAATACGCACATGTCTGCGAATCGAACATCAGCATAATAGGTTTACCACTATAAGCAATAGTTGACTTATGTACTACTACTCCCTTTGAGGGTGGGATATTTTTTGTAGAATTTATATCATTAGCTTCAAGAAAGAGATTAAATATAAGTATTGCTACAAAATAGTATTTCATCATTTTTTAGCCTTTGATACATTTATGCCATGTGACTCATAATAGCTTTTTAGCGTACGATATATATCACCATTATCGCGATCTTTTCCTCTCCACTCGCCTTCCGCCACAAACTTCAAAGTAACCTCAAATTGCTTTGGAGGCATATACCCCGGCACAATAAAGATAGTTTTGCCTTCTTTGTCTGCAAAAATCAAAGTTGGAGTAGCATCAATATGATAAATGCCTACTAATGTCTTGGTATCTACATCCATCAGTTTCCCATTGTGATCAAGCTTATGTAGTTTTTGGCCCATTGCATCTATATATATTGGTGTAACACTTGAAGATATAGCGCTTGCCAACTCCCTGTTTCCATTTACATCTTTTTGCATTTTTTGTGTGTATGGATCTGCACTTTGCCCAAAAACCAAAAGCATCGGTTTGCCGTTTGGCGAAATTTTAGCTCCGTCCGAAAATATTTGATAAAACTTTGAAAGCTGATTATTAGTTGGAGATTCATTCTTTTTATTGCTTTGTTTGTTATCCCTGCTTAATAAGTTATCTTCTTTTTTACTTTTTAAAATCTCTTTTACCTTTTGTCCGCTATCCCCTGTTACCTTTTTGGCTTCACTTTTATGATCTGAACATCCCACCAACAATATTGAAACAACTAACAGTGTTATTGAAAATTTTCTTTTCATGATGTATCCTTTTTTAAATTGTATCTCAATGGCACTTATATCTGAACAGGGAGGCTTATTCTGTTCAGATATAAATGATCTTGCCCGCAATAAGTGCGAGTAAGATCAAAAAGCCTGATGTACCAATTATTTTTTATTGGCACCGGCTTTGAGCAGTTTATCCATAATATTCTGATGCTGCTTGTCTGTAAGTATGCCTGGAGTTGTATTGACTTTCTTCCAGAGCTTCTCATTTGTCATATTTTTATGACAGCCCATACATACACCGGTTCGCTCCATCTTGTCGCGAATATCTTTATCCAGAGCTCTGGATGCCGGCCAATGAGAACCTACATTTACAAGCTGCTTGCCTGTTTTTCTATCTACCACCTTGGACCAGTCAAAATTCATGCCTGGAATTGCTTTGATTTGGACAGTTGTATGCTTGGATGCAAACTTGCCTGTCTTGAGATCTTGAATATCTACTTTCAAATCCTTATCCTGATCAGTCAGGAATTGACCATCCTGAATACCGTAGCCAAGTGTTTTTGGATTACTGTGACAACTTTCGCATGTTCTAGCTTTTCTGCCTGTTGTGTGTGGCTGCACTGGCGACATATCTATAGCATCTACAGTTTGTCCGTTGTCCTCGACTCTCGCCTGCTTATTGAGCACAATAGTCTCACCATCAGGCCCTATGATGGTATATGTAACTTGACATCCAGGAATTATAGGCGTAATCAACCCTTCACCATTGATACCCAAAATAGGATCTTCCCATCTGAGATAGCTTCGTGTCTCGTGTGCCTTGCCTATCTGCTTCTTGCCTTTGGTGCCAAGCACAGATTCACTTGTTTCTCCATTTGCAAAGTGGGTTGAACCGCTGGCTATCCAGTCTATTTTTGTCTTGCCTTTTGTGTAGTCTACTTTGACATGACATCCATAACACTGAGGTGCCCAGTCACTGTGACAACTATAACATTCAAGGTTGTCCATGTGAGCCTGAACTTCATCCATGGCTACACGACCTGCTTCACTCTTATATGATTTGTTCATATGTTTCTCTTTGAGCAACGGAGCTTTGAGATCTTTTCCGCTTGCAAGATGGACTATGACCTCTTTGCCTTTTTTGACAACATTTCCGAATGGATTGCCTCTTGTTGTCAGCAAATATCCGTCAAGAGATTTATACACATACCCCTGCTTCATCCACTCCGGCAATTTTTTAGCCAAACCTCTTTCACCTTTTCTTGCACCTTTGGCAAACTCTTTTTCACCATATCCAAGTGAAAGTTCCCAAGGATACTTTTTGGTTGTTCCATGACAGTCTGAACACTCTACCTCTACTTGACCGAGTGTTGAACCAAATATGTTGCCATCACCATGCATATCTATAGATGTATGACAATCCTGGCATGTCATGCCCGCCTCAAAGTGCAGATCGGATTTGATATGCTTATAACGCTTGCCATGAGTTTTGAGCTGAGCTTTGCCTCCAGGCATAAGCGGAGAACTGTATGGCTGCTCCATAAGACCCATATAGCTGACACCAATACGTTTACCTCTGTTATGACAAGAGTTGCATGTCTCAGGATGGATACCGCTAAATGTTACACCTGTGCTTGGCACATGTACTTTGGCGTCTCTAGTCCCCTGCATCTCATGCACAAGCAAATGTCCATGCTCTTTTTTATTGATATTTGGATCTTTTCCTTCATATAGACCTTCATTGCCGTATGGTATATGACATGAGCTGCACCCCATACCTCTCCAGTCGCCCCTGCCCTTGCGGCCTCTAACGCCGATATGACATCTTTGACAATCAGACCTTTGATAAGTTATAGATGCGTTATAGGCAACCCTTGCCTCATACTCCTGCTGACTTTCATCTGGTCTCTTCTTGATATCATTATCACTTTTGGGGGGCAATGGGAGCTGCTTAAGTTCTGTTGGAAACTGATCCGGGAATTTATCGATCATAGCCATCATATACTTTTTGTAATCATCAGTTCCCCATGTAGGCTTGTTTCCATCTTTATCTTTGACATGATAGTCACCATATTTGACTTTTAGGCTGGCATCGGTTCCCCAAGTATGGAGATTTCCTTGAATTTTACCGGCTTCAGTCGCCATTAACGCTTTTTTCATATTACCTACAGTATCGGCATGGCAAACGCCACATGTTTTATCCATAATCCAAAAACTACCTGGATCTCTGACAAATGTGGCCAATCCACCCGGATGTGCCTTTGGTGCACCCTTGTGAGCTGCTTCCGAGGTGCCTGCTTTTGGATCCCCCCCGTGACAGACCACACACCCGCCTGTATCACCCAAACCTTTACCCATCGCTACAATCTGTTTCATCATATCAGAACTTGGCTCTCTGATATGTTCTATGCCGGCATGACATTTTACACAACTATCTCCGCCCGATACGCTTTTGGGAGCTGTTTTCCCATTCATATCACCAGCAGAGACAGAAAGTGTTAGCACAAATATCATCGCATAGAATACGACTTTCAACTTGGCAATCATCTTTTCCTCCTTGGACTATTTTATTGAGGAGAGTATCCTCTATCGGTATAATACTTTGATATAGTGCCAATAAAGTGCCATAATTTTTGCTATATTTTAAGAATTGGTTAATAGATAAACTATTACAATGATAAAAAGGCGGTCAATACAGGAGACAAAGGAGCATCTGTGAAAAAACTATTGATTCTTGTGTTTTTAACTATAAGCTATGCTTCTATGGCTGATGCTCGGGAGAGTAAACATTTGATAAATACGCATGATCTTGGATGGATGGATAACTTGGAGGATGCGAAAGCTCTTGCACTCAAAGAAAAAAAGCCAATCATACTCTTTCTACATTCTCCAAGATGTTTTTACTGCCCAAAATTAGTAGAAAATGTTTTTCCGCAACCGAAAGTTCAAAAATTTTTAACCAAAAATTTTATTAAACTTGATCTGGATATTTCCACAGGAAGCGACAGCATAGAAGATGATACATCTGACCAGGCTCCTGAGCGCTTCATAGTAAGTATGACTCCTGCAATTCTGTTCATGGGACCCAAAGAGGAAAAGCTGTATCGGAAAGGCAAAAAACATATGATTATTTTTGGCTATTGGAAAGCTGACGAATTAATCATCTGGGGCAAAGAGGCGCTTAAGAGATTTCATACACTATATGGAGATAGATATGATAAATAGATTCTTTTTGATATCTTTGCTGACTGTGTTGTCTGTAAACATATATGCCAAACCAAGGGGGAAACATGTGGTCAAAGAAAAAGTGGGGCAGCAGTATTACCTAAAGGCATGCTCCGCATGTCATGGTTCCGGCAAACTTGGGGGCAATATGGCTACTCAGGATGAATGGAGAGCATTGCTTGATGCAAATGCAACAGAGCTAATCTCTCTACACGAAGGTGTCTACCCAAAGAAAAAAGATAAAAATGCAACAGAAGCAATCAGATATCTCAAAAGCAATAAGTTTACCAAAGAGAAGAGAAGATTATTGAAGTTTTTACAGGAGTTTGCAAGTGACTCTGCGGATATTCCTACTTGTTATTAGCTCAGCGCTGCTACTCTATGGCAAAGAGCTGTGCCCAGACGACTATACTCCACAATCTTTTGAGATTGCAGGGGATGGAATAAATGATCTTCTTAATGAATATTTTTCAGAAAAAAAAATTAACTTGCCTCCTGCATCAAATCAGATAAAAAAACTCAAACTCATACAGATTGTTAAAAACAGATTTCAATTGTCTAATTCTATGAAGCAAAGCGGTAGAGGATACTACCCTGCTACTCCTGGTATATGGAGGATAGATATAATTGGCAATGGAATTACAGTTATACATCTATTAGTAAAAGAACCCAACAAGCTCAGCGAGACGGAATCTTTCAATAATTACAATGATATGCTTGATGATTCATTTAATGATTATGATAATCAGGCATATGCAATGACCATGCTTCCTGATGAAATACGCAGGAACTGGAACAATCACTATATTAGTATAGCTGTCAAAATTTATGGTATTTTGGGTGATGCTACCCAACTTGACAAAACATATGCTGATATAATTATAACCGATTACTCAAAGCTTGTCCTCAGATATATAGATTGCAACAAAATCAAAAAGGCACACAAATGAAAATACTGCTTCTTGAAGATGATGAAATGATAGCTGAGCAAATCAAAAATTATTTTGAACTTTTTGAGCACAAAGTCGAAGTATACAGAAATGGGCTCAAACTTTTGGAGAGTGCGAATCCATCCGGTTTTGACATTATGCTGCTCGATATAAATACACCTGGGCTCAACGGTATAGAGGTTCTTAGAGAGTTTAGAGAGCTCTCTATTGATACACCTGCAATCTTCACTACAGCTATGAGTGACATGGATTATCTCAAGGCTGCATATAGTGTTGGGGCCAACGACTATGTCAGAAAACCATTTGATATAGAGGAGCTTGAACTTCGCATCGAACAGCTTGTAAGAGAATCTAAAAATAGTATTGTCAAACTGACAGATAATTATAGTTTTGATATGAAGAACGAGAAGCTTTATTTTAAAGGAAAAGAGATACACCTGAACAAAAAAGAGCGAAGCCTTCTGTATCTGCTTCTTAAAAACAAAGGCAAGAGCGTTTCAAAAGAGACAATCAAAATTTATGTCTGGGAGGATCAGGACGTATGTGACAATACTCTGCGAACCAAGATAAAAAAACTTAGAGACAAACTTGATGAAAACTTTATACAAAGCCTTAGAGGAACGGGTTACAAAATAGATGCTTAAACTAAAACACCTAAGCCCCAAGAAGTTTACTGCTGTTTTGGCATTCTCTTTTTTTATATATGGGGTTGGGCTTATGATTATATTTTTCTTATTTACAAATTGGATGATAAGCAAGAAAGAATCAGAGCAGTTTAGAACGCAAAGTTTCATACAGGCAGAGAGTAAAGAGAAGTTCCTGCATCTATATCTTGATAATCTATCCAGAAGTCTGAAATCAATAGCCTACAACCCATATTTTGCGAGCTATGTTGTGGACAACAATTACAGCAATCAGGCAGAGTTTCTTTTTCTGACTATTATGCTGGAGCATGATGACTATATGCAGCTTAGATTTTTGGATAGCAAGGGAGTGGAAAAGCTCAGGTTTGATCGAAATAGAATAGGTGGATATCCATATAAGCAGGCAAATTTACAAGATAAATCAAATCGTTATTATTTTAAAGAGACTGCAAAATTACCGGAGGGCAAAATCTATACTTCCAAAATTGACTACAATGTTGAACACGGCAAGATTGTTCAGCCTTTTGTGCCGGTTTTTAGGGTCTCCATACCTATCTATTTCAAAAATAAATTCAAAGGCATACTCACAATAAATACATTTGCCAAAAGTATCATATCCCTGTTTACTTCTGCCGCTACTTTTGATATCTCTATTTTTGATCAAAATGGATGGTTGATATACAGTCGGGGCAAATTTTATGATAAACATATAAATAGTAAGCCGATAAATCAAATAATTCCCATGCCGATATCAAAATTTCCAAAACAAAACAAAAGCTATCTGTGTGAGCATAATAATATATTTATCAAATCTATTCCTATGGGAAGCGAAAATATTGTTATAGCCCTTACGCCCTCTAAGAATGGATTAATCGCTTTTGGAAAAGAGGATTACCAGGCGGTGACTCTATTACTGTTAATGCTGTTTATTTCAGCATTTCCACTTTCATATCTGCTCAGTCGTCCAACTGAAAGCATGTTTAGAACTCTAAGCAGTCAACAAGATAAACTTGAAAAACTTGCTCATACACTCGAAGATAGAGTAAGAGAAAAAAGCGAAGAGAACAGTCGCAAAGATCGAATACTTATACATCAGGCAAGACTTGCGGAAATGGGTGAAATGATAGGAAACATTGCACACCAGTGGCGTCACCCTCTCACTCGTCTAAGTTTACTTCTTCAAAATATAAGAGCTCTCAACAATAAAAAGCTCTTGACACAAGACAAAGCAAATACCATGCTTGATCAAGCTAAAGAGCAGATATTTTTTATGAGTGAGACAATTGAGAGTTTTAAGGATTTTTATAATCAAGATAGTGATAGAGTTAACTTTTTTATTAAAGATGCATATGAAAAAGTTGTTGACATTGTAGGGTACAATCTCAAACACAATAATATAGAGATTAGCTATATGGAGGATGGTGAACATTTTATACATGGCAATCAAAATGAATTTTCCCAAGTCTTGCTAAATCTTGTTGTAAACGCTAAAGATGCATTGCTTTCAAATAAGACAAATAAACCTTTTATAGGTATACATTGCTACAAAAAAAGTGATTCGATTATTATAAATGTATCAGACAATGCCGGTGGTATTCCAGAAAATATTATCGAAAAAATATTTCAGCCATATTTCAGTACAAAGGGCGATAAAGGTACCGGCATAGGTCTGTACATGGTACAAACAATTATTCAGGAAAAGTTTGGAGGAAATATTTCTGCAGACAACAGCGATAAAGGTGCAGTATTTTTAATCGAAATACCTATTTAGCTAACTGCTTTTTGATTTGAATATCAATATGAGGAGTGCGGTAAGCATTACGATCAATCCACAAAGCGAAATGAGTATTGCCTCATTCTCCCCAAAATGTTTCCAGATCAAGCCAATGGCAGATGCACCAAGTGCACTGCTTAGTGCAACGCCTGCATAAAAGATGCCGTAAATGCTTCCTTTGTTTGCTGCATTTGCAGAAATATATGCACGAACTGCATTTAGACTAGATACCGTAAAAAGCCCCAAAAGAGCAAAGCTTAGTATGGTATAACCAAAATAGAGTGCACCCATAGAGGCTATCCCGAGTACAAAAGAGAGCAGTAGCACCCTAAATGCCCCTACTCTATCTATATTGATACCAAAAATATAGCTAAACATTGTCTGCATTAAATTCATCAAAATCACCAGCAGTGGTATATATGTGATGCTGATACCGGACTCTTTGGCACGAATGACATAAAAGGCATCACTAAACATAAAAAACAAAAAACCAAAATATAAAACCAGTACCGGCAAAAGTGCATAATCCTTGCTCAAATCAATCTTGCTAATTGTTGATTTGCTTTTGTAGGGTGCATCCTGTACAAAAAAGATCACGATAACAACAGCCAAAATACCCGGCAGCAGCGTCCAGGCAAAAATGTTTTCAAACACTGCTCTACTCTGCCCCAAATAATAAAGCACTCCAAAAGCTATAATGCTGCCTGTCAACTCTCCGGCGATATCCATACTTTTGTGAAATCCAAATGTTTTGCCGCTTTTGCCCTTTTGGCTATATGCGGATATGAGTGAATCTTTGGTAGCACTCCTGACAGCCTTGCCTACCCGCTCAACACCACGCAGCAATGCCACACCGACCCATCCATCGGCAAAATAGAGCATAGGCTTGGTCACCGCAGAGAGTAGATAGCCTGCCACCACAAATGGTTTGACAATCTGAAATCGATCACTAAGATAGCCAAATACAAACCTAAAAAAATATGAAACAAAAGCAGCAATACCCACAATAAATCCAAGCTTATCTACCCCCTCATGCAACACATAGACTACATAAAGCGGCAAAATAGAGGTCACCATACTGCTTGCCATATCGGTAAAAAAACTGACAAATCCAAGAGCAATGATGTTTTTGTTTATATCTATCAAAATATCTGCTTGATTCTATCTAGTAGCTTCTCGTGGCTTTTTAGTCTGATT
>CAZVPN010000014.1:0-15989 GCA_964628135.1 uncultured Campylobacterales bacterium | reverse complement strand
TTCTACTCCTATTGGCTCTACTGGTTTGGGCACCATATGCACTCATGGGGTGCATTCAAGATCAAGCCTTTTACCCCTACGGTATTTGGTGACGGCAAAGTGGCTCAGTTTACCACACACTCCTACCCTACGATCGGTTTCTGGCTTCTCGTAGCAATAAGTATACTTAGTATATTGGCACTGGCTGCCAAACGAAAATACCAAAAACAGGCAGCATAGACCATGAAACGGATGACGGCACTCTTGATCGCGCTGCTCTCTTTGTTGAGTGCAGACAATCTCTTGCAGCAAACGATAGATAGAGCAAAACCGGGCTCTAAGCTCACACTGCCGGCAGGAATCTATCGTGGCAATATCGTGATCAATAAACCGCTCATCATAGATGGACAAGATCAGAAAGCTATCATTGAAGGCGACGGCAGAGGTACCGTCATCACTATACGCAGCAACAGAGTCACCATCAAAAATCTCACAATCCGTCATAGCGGCCAAGAGCATGAAAGGGTAGATGCAGGCATATCACTTAAAAAAGTGGAGCAGTGTCATATTTTGAAAAACAAGATTACAGATTGTCTATTTGGTATCGATATGGCAGAGACGACACACAGTGATATTATCGGCAATTATATCAGCTCAAAGCCTTTTGCATTGGGGCTCAGGGGAGATGGTATCAGGCTTTGGTATAGCAACGACAACCATCTAAGCAAGAACCATCTATTCAAATCCAGAGATTTTGTGGTATGGTATTCTCATGGCAATCTTATAGAAAAAAATATCGGGGAATACGGCAGATACTCTCTGCACTTTATGTATACAGGCAGAAATATTGTCCGCAACAATATTTACAAGCACAACTCCGTGGGGATATTTTTTATGTATTCTCAAGATACTATTGCTACAGGCAATACGATAGAAAACTCCATCGGCACCACAGGGCTGGGTATCGGTCTCAAGGATGCCAGCAACTTTACTATCAAAAACAACACCATCATCTACTGTGCCAGAGGGCTTTTTATAGACAGATCACCGTTTCAGCCGGATACAAACAATACTATATCAAACAACCGCATCATCTACAACAGCGAGGGGGTGCACTTTCATTCACTAAGCCTGAATAATCTCTTTACCAATAATATATTCAAAGGCAATATAGAGAATATAGTAAATGACTCCTACAACACCAAAGTCACAAAAAATCTCTTTGATGGTAACTACTGGGATGACTATGAAGGATTTGATAAAAATCACGACGGCATCGGTGACGGAGCATACCGATATTATGCCTATGCCGACAAGGTGTGGCTGCTCAACCCCAATGTAAAGTTTTTCTATGGATCACCCGTTATCTCAGTGCTCAATTTTTTAGCCAAGCTGGCACCATTTTCGCAGCCGGTACTACTGGTCAAAGATGAGCATCCAAAAATGTATGAGGAGAAGATATAATGCAAAAGAACCAATCCAAGCCAATCTCCAAAGAAGAGAAACAGCGAAGGGATTTTATGAAGCAGGTTACGGGACTTGGAGTGCTTGGTCTGGTTGCAGCCGGAGGCATTTGGGCAGCCAAGGACTTCAAGCATGAAAAGCAGAGGCTGAGACCACCCGGTGCAGTAGAAGAGGATAAATTTCTCTCCATGTGCATCAAGTGTGGTCAATGCCTTCAGGTCTGCCCCTATGACTCTATTAATCTTGAAGATATAGATGGCAAAGCCGGAGTGGGCACTGCATATATAGAGCCCAAAGCACGAGGCTGCTATCTATGTGAGGCATTTCCCTGTGTGCTCGCCTGCCCTACGGGTGCACTTGACCATGAATCAAACGAGATTGAAAAGGTTCATATGGGAATGGCGATCATTGTCAATGAGTCTGCCTGTCTGGCACTCGAAAAGAAGAGAGTCACCAAAGAGATGGTCGGCAGGATATACGACCATACAAAGGTAATAACTTCTGCAGAAAAAAGAGATCACAGGGTTGTGATTTATGACAATGACTCAGAAAAGATAAAACTTCAAAAAACACTTCTTGAAAAGCTTGACAAGGAGATAGGCAAGCCATGCACACTGTGTGCTACCGTCTGTCCATTTGAACCGGATCCGAGTCAGGCGATCGGCATGATCTCCAAAAACGGCGGACTCTTTCCTGAGATACGAGAAGCATGTGTGGGCTGTGGTGCCTGCGTAGAGGTATGTCCTACCCAAGTGATAGATATCAAACCATATGCTACATACAGTGAAATATATGGCAAAAAAGGAGGCAACAATGCCTAAAGGTTTTAAATACAACACCCTTATCTTGTCGCTATCTGTTATGATAGTAAGTGGTTGCCAAAATTCACAGGAGAACAAAAGCCAATCCAAAGTAATCAAAGATGCCGGCAAAATTGTTGTAACCCAAGATCAGGTAAAGAAGCTAAAAAAAGAGAAAGATGAATCAAATAGCGGAAAGTTCTACTACTCATACAACAAAGAGAAAAACAGCACCGACTACAATACCAAGGTTCGAACCACACTGGATGCCTACCGTGATATACGCTCTCCATATGAAAGGGTGCAGATCACTCTGATGGTCAAGCAGCTGAGTCCTGATTATAGACTGCTCTGCTCTGCCTGTCATGACGATTATGCAAACGGAGTCATAGGTCCGGCTCTATTGGACAAAAATGCCACCTATATCTATGAGCAGATAATGGCATTCAAAACGGGAGCAAAAAAGAATGTGTTCATGAAACAGCTGGTCAACCGCATTGACGACAACAGGCTCAAAGCCATCGCCAAAGAGATAGAGAGATTCAATAAACAAATAATAGAAATGAGGAGCAAGCAACAATGAAAAATCTAATAGCAGCAGTGACAACAATACTGGCTTTATGGGGTGCCTATGTCATATACAGTTCAGATAAAGAGGTAGATAAGATTGGTTATATCAAACAGACGATAGCCCAGTCTGAAAAAACTGTTCAGGTAAACAGCACCGTAACACCGGTAGCAAAAAAAGAGCCAAGCCAAGAGCAGCCATCCAAAGAGGACATAGACAAGGCTCAGGCAAAGAAGAAAAAGGAGCTTGAAGATAAGCTTAAAGCACTCAAAAACAAAGCGGGCAATATGGCAGCCTTCAAGGTCAGTCCACTCTACAAGCAAAAGTGTTCATCTTGTCATGGTGTCAACGGAGGAGGCATTATAGGACCAAAACTCATAGGCAAAAGCTCGCAAGAGGTTCTAAAGGATCTTACTGATTTCAAATCAGGAGCACGCAAAAACTATGTCATGTATGGTCTTCTTAATAAAATGACCGATGAGCAATTGAAAGCTCTTGCCGATGAGATAGGAACTTTTGCAGAGAAATTGAAAGCACAACAGTAAATACCAAGGAGAGATTATGGATCGCTACAACAGCAGCATAAGGGATATTGTCAATGCTCCTCTGCTAAGCACGCTGTATTACAAAAACAAAAATGGCAAAATTAGGCTCACCATTAGAGCCTGGAGATGGCTGAGTATCATCGTGATCAATCTACTCTTCTTTTTGTCATTTCATATCGATATCCAGATGCTTGAGGGCACACTAAACGGATCCAGACTTTTCGGGTTTCATCTGATCGATCCCTTTACTGCACTGGAGATATTTGCTGCTGAGCACCACTTTCATATCAATGTCATCATAGGCTCTTTGACACTGATAGCATTTTATTTTTTGGTTGGAGGCAAGGCTTACTGCTCATGGGTGTGCCCCTATGGAATGCTCAGTGAGATAGGTGAACGCATCCATCAGATACTGATACGCAAAAAGATCATCAAAGAGCACAAGTTTAATCACAATGTCAGGTTTGTCTTTTGGGTCATCTTCCTTGTTGCTGCTGCATTGGATGGCTATCTGGTCTTTGAGGTGATCAATCCTATTGGATACTTCAGTCGCTTTATTACCTATGGTTGGAGTTTGGGTGCTGTTTGGGTGCTTGTAGTCCTCTCTATAGAGATATTTTATTCACGCAGAGCCTGGTGCACCTATATCTGCCCAGTGGGTACCACATACAATATGTTGGGCTGGATAGGCATGACCAAAGTCAAGTGGGATATGAACAAATGTGACCACTGCGGTGCATGCCTCAATGCCTGTTTTGAAGATCATGTGCTGGAGTTTATCAAGCCAAAATATGATAAAAAAAGATCAGAAAAAAAGATAGAGACACAGCTGGTAGTCAATGGTGACTGCACCCTGTGCGGACGCTGTATGGATGTATGCCACACAGATGCATACAATTATGAGTTTAGACTTAAGGATCTTGTCTGATGCTTGTAGATGCAAGAGGTATCAATAAAAGTTTTCTTGGCAGCAAAGTGCTCGATGATGTCTCATTGCAGATTGATAGTGGAGACCGTATCGCGCTGATGGGACCCAATGGTGCCGGCAAAACTACCTTGGTGAGAGCTTTGCTGGGCTTTTATCATATCGACAGCGGTTCACTCTCCGTGCTGGGACACGACCCCCTTAAAAAGCGTGTAGAGGTGCTCAAGCATATCAGCTTTATTCCACAACTTCCTCCGCCTGTGAGACTGAGTATTGAGGAGTTGATAAATTTCATAGGCAAAACATCCGACCTAGACCCAGAAAACATTATCAAAGAGGCTGCCAAGATGGACCTGGATCTGCATACCCAAAGAAGCAAACCTTTCTATAAACTTTCCGGAGGAATGAAACAAAAACTTCTCATCGCTATTGCCCTCTCGCGTCATAGTGATCTACTGATCTTTGATGAGCCCACAGCCAATCTTGACCCCAAAGGCAGAGAGCAGTTTTATCAGCTGTTGAGTGCTATCCCAAAAGATCGCTCTACGCTCTTTATTACACACAGGCTCGATGAGATCAAGACACTGACCAACAGAATGGTCTACATGGATCTGGGAAAGGTGGTAGAAGATGAGAAAATTTAGTTTTTTACTTCTGCTGAGCCTGACATTATTTATCGGCAGTGGCTGTCAGAAAAAAGCAGATAACAGTGCCGAAAAAATGCACTGGGATCGTGATATGTGTGAGAGGTGCAAAATGGCTATAAGTGAACGCAAATATGCAGTGCAGATAGTCAATCCCTCTACACATAAGCACTACAAGTTTGACGATATCGGCTGTGCGGTGCTATGGCTTGATGAGGAGCATATCCCATGGAAATCAGAGGCAAAGATATATATCACAGATGCCAAAACAGGCAAGTGGATAGATGCGCGCACTGCTATCTATACAGATGACTCTATCACCCCAATGGCCTTTGGTTTTGCCGCCTATACCAAAAAGACATTGCCTGCCAATCATCATACAATTGACTTCAAAGAGGTAGTACGTAAAATCCCTCTGATCGAAAAAGCAAATACCCAAAAGGTGACAGGAGGCACGCAGTGAAAAATCTTCTTCAAGTTGCCTATCTAGATATCAGAGAGTCTCTGCGTTCCAAATGGTTTGTGGTCTATACGCTGGTCTTTGGCGGTCTGATGGCACTATTTTTTGTCACCGGTGTCTCTGACTCTGTGGTAATGGGCTTTACGGGTCTGAGCAGAATGCTGTTGATCTTTATACAGGTGACCATCATTATTCTGCCGATTTTTATCCTTGTCACTACGGTCAAATCGATCTCCGGTGACAGAGAGAGTAATGTTTTGGAGTATATGCTCTCCTTTCCGGTATCGCTCAGAGACTACTACTGGGGCAAAATGCTGGGTCGTTTTGTGACGGTGTTTTTGCCGGTACTGCTGGCACTGCTGCTTGGAGTAGCTTTTGGACTATTCAAAGGCGGTGCTATGCCATGGAAGATGGTATTCCTCTATACCGCTTTACTCTTTTCGCTGAGTTTTCTGTTCTTGGGGCTTGCTTTTCTTCTCTCTACAGTGCTCAAATCCACCGATATGGCTTTGGGGGCATCCTTTGTGGTTTGGATAGTGCTGCTTGGCTTTATAGATATAGCTCTGATGGGATTGATGCTCCAAGGCAGAGTCAGCGATAGCCTGATAGTCACTATCGCAATGCTCAACCCCATCGAGGTATTTCGCATCGGTGCTATTTCGCTTTTTGATCCAGAGCTTACGGTCATTGGACCTGTTGCCTACTATCTGCTCGATACACTTGGGCAGACTGCACTGATGATTTACGCGTTTGTTTACCCTATAGTGATAGGATTGCTCCTCTCGCTGCTTGGGTATATCATATTTAAAAAGAAAGATCTATTATAGGAGGGTTTTTTATGAAAAGATATTTACCGATTATTGCACTGCTTGGTGCTTGGCTGTTTGCACAAAGCCCTACACCATTTACAGGCAAAATCTCTCAGCTTCAAATCAAGGTTGATCCTGCTTATGAGATATCACTCAAGAAATATCCAAAATGGCACTGCGAAGCCACACTAAAAAATGGAGCCAAAGCTGAGTTTATCTCGGTGAAATCTATGATGCAGGTCTTTTTCCATCAGGATTATTTCAAAAAACACGGACTACTCGCCGGAGACATCAAGCAGCTCTTTGTCCACGACTACCTAAATGGTCACAAGATAGAAGCAAGCAAAGCAGTCTACCTCTTTGGCAGTAGAGTAGTAGGACCTCATGGGGATGATTTGATACCATTTGAGAGCGAAGCCAATGCCAAGCTCTTCCAGATGAAGAATGGCGGCACAAAAATACTCCCATTTGCCAAGCTAACAATAGGCTTGATACGATATTTGGATATGTAAAAGGAGAACGAATGAAACACCCTACACCCATAGATGAAGAGATAGAGCTTAAAAACAATGTTTATATAGAGAGTGACACGGATCTAAAAGGCATCATCACCTATGCCAATGATTATTTTGCTGAGATATCCGGCTATACTCCGGAGGAGCTTGTAGGTCAGCCACACTCTATTGTTCGCCACCCGGATATGCCAAAGATACTATTTAAAATACTCTGGAATAGACTCCAAAGCGAGCACAACTTCATAGCAGCCATCAAAAACCTTGCCAAAGATGGACGCTACTACTGGGTATTTACAGATTTTGAGCCGATCAAGAATGATTCAGGAGCAACCATAGGATACAAAGCTGCCAGAAAAAAGATCTCCAAACATGTCACCCAAACCCTTGATCCGCTTTACAAAAAGATGACAGAGCTGGAAAAAGATGGTGGCATGGAAGCCAGTGAAGCTTATCTCAATGAGACACTTGCCTCGCACGGTATCGAGTCTGTAGATACACTGCTCGAAGAGATACATAGACTCTATTAAGGAGGCACTGTGAAACATATCCCTCTTCTAACAGCACTGCTTCTTGCCGCCACTTGGGCAGATATCCCCCAAAAAGTCAAACTGCAAAATCAGGAGGTGGTGCGTCAAGCCGCCAGATCTCTATCTGCTAATCTACCTAAACGCATAGATGACTTTACACAGCTTGTCGCCATCACACCCAAAGATCAGATACTACAATATACTTTTGCAATAGAGACCCTGCAAAGTGATGCCCAGATCCTCAAAAGAGCCCATGATACAATGATCCCGCGCATCAAAAAGAATATCTGCCGTAGCAACAGAAGGTTTATTGAGAGCGACATTGCCATTCGCTACAACTATATCCGCCAAAAAGGTAAAAAGCCACTCTTTAGCGTAGATGTCAATCGCACAGTATGTGATTATTTGTCAGAATAAACGATATAGACAGGAATGTTACAGTCGAATCAACCTTAGAGGGTTGATATATTTTGAATTTTTTGTTGCTTCAAAAATAAGCTTTCTTTTGACTCTCCCGATTATAGCCCCCTTCTTTACCCTGCTTCCTTTGCTTATGACAGGAGAAATTCTGGACAGACCTGCATAGACTGTATGCATTTTCCCACCATGTGCAATAACAATCATTTTGCCCAACATACTGTTCTCTCCTGCAAATACAACTTTACCGTTTAGGACATTTCTCACCTTTGCACCCTCTTTTGCAGACTTCAGCGTAATAGACTCATTGAATATTTTCATCTTGTATAATGGGTCCACATATGTACCGAAACTTTTGACTACTCTTGCATGGTTTAGAGGGGATATTGTTTTAATTCCTCTATACCTATATATCTTGTCCACATGATAAGAGCTTCCCACCTGCTTAACACTTCTGTTATCAGAGAATGATTTGGGTGCTATATAATCCTCCCCGTTTGCTACCGCCCTGTTTCTTGCTTCTGCCCTGCGATTGATCTCCTCTTGCCTTGCTTTTTCTGCTGCTCTTTCCCTCTCTATCTCATCTTTGCGTATGATATTCAGCTTTGCAAGAGTAGAACGAATCAAAGATTCTCTTTTCATAAGATCTTTTATATTTTTTCGATATGCAATCTCATCAGCATGGAGTTTTTTTAACAATTTCTCTTTCTGTTTTTTCTTCGCC
This sequence comes from uncultured Campylobacterales bacterium, assembly GCA_964628135.1. Lineage (GTDB taxonomy): Bacteria > Campylobacterota > Campylobacteria > Campylobacterales > Sulfurovaceae > JAAXPZ01. The sequence goes on along the minus strand of CAZVPN010000014.1, from coordinate 7,612 downwards.
ATATAGGCTTTTCTTTTTTTGATAATTTCCGAGATGCTGGCTTCGATCTTTTTTTGATAATTTTGTGTTTCTCTTTTTTTTAGAAGATTTTTCTTAATGAGGCTATCAAGTTTTTCTATATTTTTTACATTTAGCTCTTTGTACTTTTTATATATCTCTTCCCTGATAATTGTTCTCGTATCTTTTTTGTCCATCTTTTGCATAGCCATTATTAGTGAAACTCTATTTATCAGTAGGTTGACAAACTGCTCGCGCTGACTCTTTATTGTAGTATCAAGCTCTCCTATTTTATTTTTAAATTTATCTATTTTAGTAGAGGCTTCATTATATTTTTTCTCATTAGATACTTTGTATATATTTAGTTTCTTTAGCTCCTTATCAAGCTCTCTGTTCTCTTTTTCTGCCTCTTTTATAGAGGCTGCTATTTTAGATAGCTGCTTATTTAGTTTTTTCTGTTTTTGCCCTACTTCCGATAGAGAGCTTTTGGTCTGCTTTATCTTGCCTGTCGTTGTACTGCCACCACCTTTGGCGCCCCATAGAGCATCTATATTAATGTTTTTTGCCCCAAAGAGCATTGTGATGCCGATAAGTAAACCTGTAAAAACTTTTATCAAAGCCTACTCTCCTTGTTGCCGGCAACTACAACTGCTACGGCAACTGCAACAATAATTATAGAGATTAAGCCCAATATCAAAACATCTTTATACTCAAACAGCAGGTTACTTTTGCTGATAAGTGTAGCTATTCCGCTTTTTTTAACCCATACATATCTTAGGAACATAAACATCATAGAAGTTATGACAGTTGCAGCTATTGCATCAATTATTGCTCTCTTGAACAGTACTCCGCTCCTGAGCATTGTTGATGCACCAAATATCTCCATGACCTGCATCTGCTCTCTGTGCGCAAGCTGCCACACCTCCATCTGTTTAATCACCAAAAAGAGACTTGTAAATGTCATAAATCCAACAAATGTCCACAGAATCACCTTGATAAATAGAAAAAGATTATAGCTTGAATTGTGACTCTTGCCGAAATTTTCTACCCTCGTAATGCTGCTTGATGCAGCAAGCTTTTTTTTGCTCTGTTCTATGGTTTTGTTGTCAAGATATTTATCAAAATGCAGAGTATAAAAATAGGGAAGATCTTTTATGATCTCATCGGCACTTACGCCCCTCATTCCTTGCGCCATCTCTTTAACCATAGACTCTTTATCTATACTTTCAATACTGCTTATATGCTGATCTATCTTTTTAAACTCACTCAGCTTCATCGGCAGTTTTGCAAGCACGAGCATGGTATATTCCGATCTCAAAGTCTTTTCATAATCCTTGCTCATACGTCCAAATACCAAAAATGACTCTATGCCGATTAAAATGGCCAACATTGGAAACAAAAACATGACATGATCTTTAATGTACTTCATAAACACCCTTATTCTCTATAATAAAATGTCTATACGGAATATTGAAAATATTCGGTATCCTGTGTGTAACCACAACTACTGTGGCATCAAGCTGGTCATTTGCATTCTCCATCAAGTCCCATATCACATTTGAAGAGTATTCATCGAGATTTCCTGTAGGCTCATCTGCCAAAATAATGGTTGGGTTCTTTGCCAAAGCTCTTGCGATACCTATTCTCTGCTGCTCCCCTCCGCTAAGCTCCAAAGGAAGGCTGTCCGCATGCTCTGAAAGTTTAACATGCTTCAGAAGCTTTTTTGCCTGCACCTCCTGAAGGTCAAGTCCATATCCTGCTATAATAAGTGGCAATACAACATTTTTCGCAACGCTCCACTCATTGATAAGCTTATAATCCTGAAAAATAATCCCAAAGTGTCTGCGCAGTGTCTGGAGTTTTCTTCTGGATATATTAGTCATATCATGTCCACCCACAACAAGGTTGCCACTTCTTGGCTTCAATTGTCCATAGAGTGATCTCAACAGCGTTGACTTGCCACTACCACTCGGACCTGTGATAAAAACAAAATCACCCTTCTTGATTCTAAAGTTGGCATTTTTAATGATATCTGCCTCACTTCCGCTATATCCAAGTGTCAAATGTGATGCTGTAATGATATTAGCCATGCAACAACTCCCTTATCTCTTTATGTGCTTTATAATTTGTATTTGTATTTACGGGTTTCTCCAAATAATACGATACACCATTTTCATTCTCTATAAGATATTTGTGCTCGGGACGATCAAAGCTACCAAACGATACCCTTTGGACTATACCACCGCTAACTATATCAAATCTATCCTCAAAATGGATAAAATAATCATCTCTTACAATCGCTTTTTGTGGCAAACTAATCTCTTTCAATGTTTCATCATCGCCAAAATCGAACTCATATCTTTCCTTTTTGGGGTCAGATATTTGATCATTCAGGAGAGTCAGGGTATATATATTTTTATTTTGGGCCATCCATCTCTCCTCATATTTGCTTCTAATCTCTATATCATTATTTTTTTGTACATTAAAATTGATTTTTGCCATTTGACTAAAAGTCTCAAGTGAGTACATATAATACTTTTCGCTATCTGTTCTGAGTTCAAGCTTCCCGCCGGCATCAAGCACTCTTACCGATTCATCCAAAAAACTTTTGCTTATCACTCTTCTGTGGGGCTTTTTGTCCCAAGGAACAGGAAAATGAACATATACTCCTTTGCAGCTGTTTGATGGGAGCATCTCCAAGATAAGTCTCGCATCATAATTGACTATCCAGATATTATCTATACCTTGTAATTCTATCTGCTTCAATACCTGCTCTATCGATGGCGTATGTATCTCAATTCCGATAAACAGAGTATCTCTTCTCTTCTTTGCCTGATGAAGCAGATGACGGCCGCTCCCAAATCCAACCTCTATCTCTATATTGCGATCACTAAAATCCAAATTTTGAAAACTGCTTATAGTTTTATATGCGTTATGAGCCAGTTTTGGCTTATTGGCAGATATGGCAGTATTTGAATAGGTGAGATTCAAATGCGCCAGATCCTTTAATCTCATAAGAGAGTGTTTGATTATATTGTTATCCACAGGCCTTGTAATCGGATCAGGTTTTATAAGGTATGAATCACTCTTTTTTTTGATCGCAAGCAAAAAAGATGCATCTTTATGCTCTATACCTATCAGCTCCTCTCTTTTGCGAGAAGAAAGGGCTCTGAACTGCATTAAATCATCTTTGCTAATAATTTCATCCAAAACAGATGTATCAAATGGCTGAACTTTTATGTGGGGCAACTTCTATTCCTTACTTTACTTCTACCGTAGATGCTCTACTTGGTTCAGACTTGATGCCCTCACCGCTTACTGCAATGATTCTATAGCTATACACATGCCCGACTGCTGCTGACTGATCAACAAATTCCGGCATTAGTCTGCTATCTATTTTGGCAAGATATTTCCATTTACCACCCTCTATCCTTCTTTGCAGAATATAGCCTACTATCAAAGGATTTGGATGAGGATTCCAAAGTATTTTGACTACACCGTGATCGCTCAATATAGTCTTGATAAAATTGACGGGAGCAAAGGTATTGATAGTATGGATTTTAATTATTTTGCCCGGATCCCCCTCTTTAAATCTGCTAAAAGTTGTGAATGTGTACATATAGGTAGTATTTGGCTGAACGCTCTTATCTACAAAATGAGTCCTGTATCTATCACCGATAGTTGTAATTTTTATAAACTTCTGATCCTTTTTGGCAAGTTCAGGAATAGCACGATAGACCTTGATGCCTTCGACTCTATTATCCGTAATTGCCGGCCATTCAAAACCCACAGCACCTTTGGAGACCATATGTTTGACCTCAGTAATCTTTGGAAGCGTTTTGTCACTTCCTATAGCCATAAGTCCCTCAGTGGAACATCCGCTAAGAAGCAGTAGTAATAGTATCAAAAATATTTCGTATATACTCTTTTGATATCTTCTCATCGATCTCTCCCTTGTTAAAAAATTTATCTATATAGCTACTCATATCATCAAACATAGGCGCTACAACTTCCAATCTCTTTTTGGAAACAGGATGGACAAGATACAGCATATATGCATGCAGAAAAACTCTTGGAATTTTACCTTTTTTTGCTTTATAGCCATATGCGCTATCCCCCAATATATGTCTGCCTATACTTCCCAGGTGCACTCTGATTTGATGAGTTCTTCCTGTGTAGAGTTTCGCAGCGATCAAAGATGTGTCATTTTTCCCGTTTGAAATAGTGACAAAGTCTGTTATTGCCTCTCTGCCGCCCTCTACTATTGCCATTTTGAGCCTGTTGTTAGGATCACGAAATATGGGCTTATCTACTCTTATGCTGCTTTTGAGTGGATAATCTATTAGTGCCAGATAGTATCTGCCCATACTCTTATCCTGAAGCTGCCTACTCAGAGCCTGGTGAGTTTCGTTTGTTTTTGCCACAACAAGTGCACCTGTAGTCTCTTTGTCTATTCGATGCACTATCCCGTGACGCTCTTGACCCGATATGGTTGAGAGCCTTACGCCCCTGTCTATCAGCCAATCGACAAGTGTCGGTCCTTTGACGGATGGTGCCGGATGAACTACGATACCGCTTGGCTTATTGACCACAAGTAGCTCTTCATCCTCATAAAGCACATCTATTTCAAACTCTACATCATGACTTTGAAGAATATCGGCTTTTACAAACTCATACTCTACACTCTCTCCGCCGGTCAACTTAAAGCCGGGCTTGGTGACCCTTTTTCCATTTACGCTGACAAGACCATTTTTGATGAGTTTTTCTATCTGGTTGCGACTATGACCCAAAACTTCGGACAACACTTTGTCGATACGACCTGACTCTGATATCACAATAGACTCTACAGACATATCAACCCTATCACCAATTTAAATATACCTGTCAATATATCAAAAAAATCTTTAAGTATATATTAAAAAATATAATTTATTTTAATCATAAGTATTGCACACTATTTTACCGCTCACCGGCTCATCTGACTCCATGATCAATGGCTGAGTAAAAAAATCTTCAATAACCCTTCTCATCGCTTTTACATCTGTAATATTATTGATCTCATTTCTAAATTCAGATGCTCCTCGATAGCCCGCTTTTGAGTAGGAGTGTAGATTTTTCCTGAACAAAATAGCACCATACTCCCCATAGTGTGCTATCATTTGATCAAAATGCTCCAAAACAACCTCTGAGATCAGTGCTGATGTTGGTTCTGTCATATTATCTTTGATCTGCCTAAAGATCCAAGGTTTGCCGACAGCCGCCCTGCCTATCATCAGCCCGTCTGCCCGAGTATAGTCCAAAACCCACTTTGCCTTGGTTGCAGAGTCTATATCACCATTTGCCAACACAGGTATCTCTACATTTGATTTAACCTCTGCAATAGCATCATAATCCACAGCTGCTTTGTATCTGCCTGCTCTTGTTCTTCCATGTACGGCTATATAGTCAGCTCCTGATTCTTGACATATATGTGCGATCTCTTTGTGCTGTTTCTCATTGAAACCGAGTCGAAATTTTACTGAGGTGAACTCTTTGTTTGAATATCTTTTTATTGTCTCTATCACCTTGGCCATTTTTGGCAGATCACTCAATAGGGCTGAACCCTGCAGATTGTTGACCACTTTTGGTGCAGGACAGCCACAGTTTAGATCTATGGCGGCTATGCCGTCGATTTGATTGATTATCTCAACAGCCTGCCGTATTACCTCCAGATCAGATCCGGCTATCTGAATAGCATAATTATCCTCGAGGGGACTCTTCTCAAGCATTTTGTAGGTTTTTTTTGAATTGTATATAAGTGCATTTGAGCTGATCATTTCGCTTACGGTCAAATCTGCACCGAATTTTTTGACAACTGAGCGAAAAGGCAGATCAGTAAAGCCCGCAAGCGGGGCTAAGGCATACAGTGTTTTGGAGAAGTTAATTGCCATTGCATATATTGGCAGCGTTTATCAATTCGCTTACCCTATAGTTGTATTTTTCCTTTTTTAGTGTGTATAGTGCCCTAAATGGTTTAAAGTCATTTTCACTGTGCTCCTCCAAAAATGCTTTTGCCTCATCTATCATCTCATACTGAAAAAGAAGCATCAGATAGGCATTTTGAGCATTCTCGTCATCTTTGGCAAACTTTTTAAACATATTGAGATTTTCATCGGGATTTAAAACCTTTATAGTGCTTTTTTCAACTCTTATATAATCTGAACAGCTAAAATCCAAATGATTCGCAAAGTATTCAATATTGTCCACCGTTACACCGACATCTTCACCTGCATCGGATCTTCCCAAGACCTCCAAAAATCTCTTTGTTCCTATTTTCTGGGCATATTTTCTCATCTTAAACAGAGTCTCACTCTTTGCCATAAGGTCAAGAGCCTTTTCAACAACACATTTATCATGCTCTTCTGCTCCATTTAGAACCGACTCGACAAAACCTTTGTCACTTTCCAATCTATTAAGTTCATTCTTGATAACCAGAGGATTCTCTCTTGATAAAAATTTTGCTACTTTTTTTGCTTTTAGATCTACATACTCGCCGTTATTTATTTTCTGTACCCAGTTGATTGTTTTTCCGAGCTTGTCAGAGAGTCCCTCTGTGGAGTCTTTTACATCCAAAGTTGAAACTGAAAGCAGAGCTGCACCGCTTTTGATCTCGGGTATCGAATAATTATGAACTTTGGGCTCCTTGAGAAGCGACCAGTATATAGCATCCTGCATCTCATTTGCATCTCTAACCCATTTTCTTTTTGAGATATATGATTTTGCACTATAATATATCATGTGAAATATGGTCATGATAAGCAAAATCAGCATTGGTGCAGCCACCCATAGTGCAACAGGAAAATTTAAATTTAAACCTGCGATCTCATAAACATAGTTGTTTGGATTGATAGTGTAGGTAATTCCTGCCACCAAGCCTATAAATGCCAAAGAGGCAAATGTATATAGTCCTATTCGCATAGCAAACCTCCCTAATGGTGTTCTTTTTCGGTTATCTCACGACATGCAATACAATATCTGGCATAAGGTTTTACATTCAAACGCTCAATGCTGATATAATCCTCACACAATTCACAGATTCCGTAAGTTCCTTTCTCCATTTTATCCAAAGCAAGTTTAATTTCGTTTAATTCCTTCTGCTGTTGATCCATTATTGCAGCATCTATATCAGCACCTACCGCCAAAGATGCGTGATCACCTTCATCTTTTGGGTCCTGAGCTCTCATAGCTGACATCTCATTCATTGCTTCGCTAATATTTTTTTCAATACGCTCTTTTCTTGCCAAGAGCCTCTCTTTAAGCGATGTCATATCTCTACTTGTCATATTTACCGTTCCTATTTGTGATATGGGTGATTATGTAAAATACTCAACCCCCTAAAAACCTGCTCTGCCAATACGGCTTTTGCAAGTTTATGTGAAAGTGTAATTTTACCAAATGATATGGCAATATTAGATTTAGTTATAAAATCCCTCTCAAGCCCGTAAGCACCGCCTATGAAGAAATTTACAATACCCCTATCCTTAAGCAAATTTGCAAACTCATAACTATCGACCTCCCTGGATGACGGATCAAGCACTATGTTATATCCGCCGGATAAATATTTCTCAAACACTTT
>CAZVPN010000013.1:4141-15992 GCA_964628135.1 uncultured Campylobacterales bacterium | reverse complement strand
CCGTGTGTATCGGATACCACAGACCAGACAGGCGAAGAGGCATCACCGGAAATTTCAGAGAGTCTTATTGCATGATTGCCATTACCATCTGCCCATATATTATCTACAATATATAGATTTGGCTCATTGTTATCAAATGTAACCGCAGGTGTGAGTGTAAAGCCGGATCCTTTGCCGGTATCATCAAACCCTATAGCAAATGTTGATCCCGACAGGCTACTGCTTCCATTGATCGCAGTAGATTTGTCTATTACCCACATCTTTGCTCCTGCATATGAGCCATCAGATATTTTGAACATATTTGCAGTGATAACTATCCATTTGGAGTTGATACCCACCCTTGGATAATCTGCCCAATTGTCTCCATCTGAGGCATTGATATCATAAATGTCCCACGCGCCCGTCGGATCATCAGTTTGGCTAATAGCGATAAATAGCTTGGATGTGTTACTATTGGCATCTGCATTAGCCACCGCTATCCAGTGGCTGCTATTTTTATCATACAGCAAAATTGGATCAAATGTAGAGTTGGAATCATTTTGCCAAAAATCATCCAAACTTTTTTGTGAAATAGATGTTCCATCTTTTTGCTGAATTTTTACTTCAGAATTGAGCATGGTCATGATATAGTTTGGTCCAACCGCTCCCATAGTATCTGGCGGGATTGTGGTATTATTGTCAGCAAGTGCAGAAAAGTTTGCATCAAGAGTGAAATTGGATGATGATGACAATCTCGGTTTGACGGGTGCAAAGTTGCGATATTTCTTTGCGCTTGCGCTGCTGCCTTGAAAAACCTTTTCATTAGTCGGTGCCGACATAAAAGGAACCACCTTTAGTCTATTTGAATTCTTTTTTGAACTCTTTTGCTTTTTGGCGGAGAGGTGTACAGGAGCCATTGCTGCATTATTGTCACTATTTGTCATGGATACTGTAGTTCTCAAATTAACAGTAAACGGCTCTCCTGTCACGCCTGCTTGAATCTCTGCTCCTGAAAACAGTACAAGCAGTATATATAAAACAAACTTTTTCATCAAAATCTCCTCTCTTTTTGTGGAAGTGGTGCATGGATGCTCTTTTGAGTCTGGATCAAAACTCTTTTAACCTCTTTGCCGTTTTTGTCATACGCTATTTTGTAGTTTTTGCATACTGTATCGCCTGCACTACTATGTTTGCACTCTTGCTTAATTTTGTAAGTAAGCTTTTTTTCTGACCTTGCTTCGTACTTTTTCTTGTGAGAAGTTTTGTCATCTGCGCTCATAGTTTTTGTGGAAGTCTTGTGTATCTGAGTCTTTGCAAGATCACTCTTGTCGCTACTGCATGCACTTACAAATGGTAGAAGTGCTATCAGCACTAATTGTGAATTTATCTTCATATTCAGGATTCCCCCCTTTAGTTTAATGAAGTTGCCATTGCTACAAATCCATGACAATGGCAGCGTAGTTTATACTTAGTTGGTCTCTTTGTCGACTATTTTGTTTGCACTGATCCATGGCATCATCTCTCTTAGTCTTTCGCCTGTTTGCTCTATCAATGATGCTTTGGCGTTGGCTCTTTCGGCTTTCATTCTTGGGTAGTCTGCTTGACCCTCCAGGATGAAGTCTTTGGCAAATTTGCCGTTTTGGATATCTGCTAGGATCTCTTTCATTGCAGCTTTTGAGTGCTCATTGATCACTCTTGGACCTGACACATAATCACCATACTCGGCAGTGTTGGAGATAGAGTATCTCATATCGGCGATTCCGCCCTCAAACATCAAATCAACTATAAGTTTGAGCTCATGCAGACACTCGAAGTATGCCATCTCAGGAGCATATCCAGCCTCGGTAAGAGTCTCAAATCCAGCCTGAACAAGCGATGTCACACCGCCACAAAGCACAGCCTGCTCACCAAATAGATCTGTCTCAGTCTCATCTTTGAAAGTGGTCTCGATGATAGCAGTTCTACCGCCACCGATAGCTGAAGCATATGAGAGTGCAAGTGCTTTTGTATTGCCGCTTGGATCTGCGTGGACTGCTATCAGATCAGGGATACCGCCACCCTTTACAAATTCGCTTCTGACTGTATGACCGGGTGCCTTAGGAGCTATCATCATAACATTGATATCCTCTCTTGGCATAATGCGACCATAATGGATATTGAATCCATGCCCAAATGCGATAGTAGCACCCTCTTTGAGATTTGGCTCTATCTCTGCTTCATATATGCGTTTTTGATCCTCATCCGGAAGCAGGATCATTACTACATCAGCTTTGGCAGTAGCTTCTGCCACTGTCATAGTATCAAAGCCCTTGGCTATCGCCTTTTTCCAAGAGCCACCCTCAGGTCTAAGCCCTACCACAACATTTACACCGCTGTCTCTAAGGTTCTCTGCATGTGCATGGCCTTGCGAACCAAAGCCTATCATTGCTACTGTTTTTGACTTGATAATATCAAGATCACAATCTTTATCGTAATATACATTCAACTGCTCTGCCATTTTGTCTCCTTGGCTAATATTAAGTGATGGATTATAACCAAAAAGCACTTATATGATTACAAATCATTTACCTTTGTCGTGTAAGATATTTGCAATTGATAAAAATTTGATAATAAAATAATAAATAAGGAGTTATTTGTATGGAACAACTCAAAACATACACTCTAATGATAGGTTTGACGCTGCTTTTTATATGGTTTGGCAGTATGATCGGTGGCAGAACAGGGATGCTGATAGCATTTTTGATCGCTGTTGCGACCAACTTTTATGCATATTTCTATAGTGACAAGATGGTGCTCAAGCATTACCACGCAGTGCCGGTAGATCAAAACAGTGCACCGGGACTTTACAATATAGTGCATAGACTCACCCAAAGAGCCGGACTTCCTATGCCTGCACTCTATATCATCCCGGAGGAGCAACCAAATGCTTTTGCAACAGGTAGAGACCACAACCACGCCGCCGTCGCCGTGACAGAGGGTTTGTTAAATCTGCTGAATGAAGATGAGATAGAGGGTGTCATCGCACATGAGCTAAGTCATGTCAAGCATTATGACATTCTCATAGGCACCGTTGCAGCTGCGATCGCGGGAGCTATAGCTATGCTTGCCAACTTTGGTATGTTTTTTGGAGGTAGAGATGAGGATGGAGAGGGGGCAAACCCCATAGTGATGATTGGACTTATGATATTGATGCCATTAGCAGCCAGCTTGATACAGATGAGCGTAAGCAGAAGCAGGGAATATATGGCAGATGAGGGAGCTGCGAGGCTAACAGGTCATCCCGAGTGGCTACAATCAGCCCTCAAAAAGCTAGACAACTACGCTAGAGGCACTATCCTACCCGAAGCTGATCCACAAACTGCACATATGTTTATCATCAACCCATTTAGCGGCAAAGATATATCATTTAGACAGATGTTTAGCACACACCCAAGCACAGAAGATCGCATAGCCAGACTAGAAGAGCTAAAGAGTAGCATCCATTAGAGATGCTCTCAAGCATAAATATCCTATAATCACACTATGAAACAAAATCAAAAAACACCAATCATTAATCATTCACCATTCATTATTAATTATTCACCCTTAACTCTTCACTCTTCACTCTCAACCCTTAGCTCCCAAAGGGCAAACAGATGACCCCTTTTGCTATCCAAATCACACGCGGATGTCTGCCTATCGATATAGAGCCTGAGGATAGAGAGGCTTTTGAGTATCTGCAAAAGGTAGGGGCATTGCAAGAGATAGATGGACTCTATAAGCTAGGCAATCTATATCGTGCCGGCAGAGTGTATATAGGCAAAGATGGTAGAGGCTACCTAGAAGCAGAGCAAAAAGAGCAAAAGGATCTGCTCATAGAGCCTGATGATTTGGCAGATGCTGGGATGGACGATATGGTGGTTGCCAAACGAATCATTGCCCGTCGCGGTAGAGCAAGTGCCAAAGTGGTAGCAGTGATCAAAAGAGCACATACCTACACCATAGCCTACAGTTACAAGGATGAAAACGGCAACTTTGAGCTAAGAAATATCAAAAATGCAGAGCCTACATATGCCGTGATGGATGGGATGGATCTATCGCTTTTCAAGATAGGGACGGTATTTAGGATAGATTCGCTTAGCCAAAAGGTGACTGAGGTATTTGGGCATTTGGACGATCCAAGAGTGGATGAGAAGATCTCACTTGCACTCTACAATAGAGCAGATAAATTCCCACAAGAGTGCATCGATGAGGCTTTGCAGATAGAGTCTGAGGTAGACAGAGATGAGCACCAAGATAGAGTCGATTTGACCTCTTTGCCGTTTTGCACTATCGATCCGGTCACCGCCAAAGATTTTGATGATGCCATATATTTTGACACCCAAAAAAGCACCCTCTATGTAGCCATAGCCGATGTGAGTCACTATGTGCCATTTTTTAGCGAGATAGACAAAGAGGCAAAGCGAAGAGGGTTTACCACCTATCTGCCACACAAATCTTTTCCAATGCTTCCTAGAGAGTTGAGTGAAAATATATGCTCCCTGAAACCAAATGTCGATAGGTTGGCATTTGTATCCAAGATAGAGCTAGATCCAAATACCCTCAAGCCTATCAAAGAGGAGTTTTTTGAGGCAGTCATACACTCCATACATAGATTTAACTATGATACGGTAGATAAAATATTGCAAAATCCTACCCAAAATCCTCTACCCACTACTAGGTTGGAGTGGCTACTTCCTCTGAACAAAATCACACAAAGGCTCAAAAAAGAGAGACTCAAAAAGGGATTTGACTTTAGAAGTGAAGAGATCAGGCTCAATATCGATAGTGAACATCTGCTCAAAGCAACCACTATCGAAACAGGCACGCCGTCTCACTCTCTGATCGAGGAGTGTATGCTTCTTGCCAACAAAGCTGCTGCCAAAAGATTCAAAGGTGAAGGTGATGCAATATTTAGGATACACGAACCACCTCAACTCTCACGCACAGAGGCACTACTGAGTGAGCTTGCCGTTATAGGGCTATATGTGCAAGAGTATGAAGATAGCCCATCTCTCATACGAGCTATCCAAGCAGAGGCTGATAGATTGGGTCTAGGTAGTGAGGTAGATGCTATGATTATCAAATCCCTCAGACAAGCCAGTTACTCTGCTTACAATGTAGGGCATTTTGGGCTTGGATTTGGATTTTATAGCCACTTCACATCGCCGATCAGACGATATAGCGATCTGATACTTCATAGACTCATCAAAGCCCAACTTCAAAATGATGAACAAGAGCTTGAGTATCTATTGCGAAATATAGAACCACTCTCTGCCAGAGTCAGCCAGTTGGAGCGAGAGAGCACCAAGTGTGAGTGGGATTTTAGAGATCGTAAATTTGCCAGATGGGCACAAACCCAAAAGGGCTCATTCTTTGAAGCAGAGGTGATCGAAACCGGCGAGAGTGCCAAAGCACTTTTGCAAGGAGAGATCAAAGGCGTAGTAGTCAATCTCAAAGGTGACAATCTAATGCTTTTTGATAAAATACGGGTAATGATCACAGAGGTCAATATACCACAGGCTACCATAATGGCAGAATTGGTAAACAAGATCAGCAAAGATGAGATGGAGTTGTAATGTATCAAAGAGAGTTTGAGCAACGCCTTAAGCAGGGTTTGCCTCACGCCGTGTTGCTTTATGGTGAGGATGGTTATATGCTTGATCACTATGTGGATCTATACAAAAGCCAACTTGATGCCAAAGAGAGTATGCTATCGCTATATCACGATGAGTATGATTTTGACCAGGCAAAAGCCTATCTCTCTCAAAGCTCTCTGTTTGGCGGGACAAATCTACTGCTTATTAGAAGCGACAAGAAAATACCAAAAAAAGAGATCGATACCCTCATAGAGCTTACCACAAAAAACAGTGACAATTATCTATTATACCTATATGAAGGTGGTGCCTCCAATGCCAAAAGCCTCCAGAGTAGTTTTAGTGAAAAAAAAGGCGGTATTTGGGTTAGATTTTTTGAAGCCAATGTCAGAGACGGTATAGCTATCTTGCAACAAAAAGCCCAAGAGTTGAGTCTTGATATCGATCACTACGCCTTGACACATCTAATGACACTACTCAATAACAACCTTGCACTATGCGTCAAAGAGTTGGAGAAGTTAGCCATACTTGACAAAAAGGTAGAGAGTGCAGATATAGACAGACTTGTCTACTCTACCGCACCATTGGCAACAGAACAGCTACTCATAGATCTATTTGCCAAAAAGCCGGTAGTTGATACCATCTCAAAACTGCTAGATCTGGGAGAGGATCCCTTCTCGATACTACGCTCTACACAATTTTTTGTGCAGCAGATATTTCTATTTCACGCCTACATACGCATCCACGGACAACCAAACTCCAAAGAGATACTCGGATATCAGCTTCCCAAACATATAGAGCAACAAAAAGCCCAACTAGCCCTCAAGGTCAAAACAGGTGCATTGCTAAAGATCTATGAGCACCTAATCACCTCAGAACTCCAGCTCAAAAAGGGCGGAAGCATAGACAAAGAGAGCCTGCTTTATGGCATACTTGTCAAGCTGCAGAGTTATCTTTAAATTTATTTGGGTATAATCTTTGTTCCAAAATTCTTGCTCATTTTTGGACAGGTAGGTAAAGAATTTATTTTAAATTCTGCTTTTATCTGCGTTTATATGGGCTATTAAACCAAAAGAAGGACAAGTATGAACCACTACGAACTACTCTTTATACTTAAGCCAACGCTGACAGATGAAGAGACAAAAGCACAAATCGCAAAGATTCAGGATAACATTACTGCTCAAGATGCCAAAATCGTTGCTACCAATGATATGGGCATGAGAAAACTTGCTTATCCGGTTGAGAAAAATGAAAGAGGCTATTATACCGTAGTCTATTTTCAAGCACCAGGCAGTGCAATTGCCGAAGTCGAAAGACTCTTGAGAATTGATGAGGATGTTTTGAAATTTATGACTGTTAAATTTACAAACAAAAAAGAGATAGCGCAATTCTTCAAGCTTGCAGAGGGCAAAAAAGAGACTCCAAAAGCTCCAGCCGCAAAAGAGGAGCCAAAGAGCGAAGATGCCCCCGAGAGTAATGAGACAGAGGCTACACAAGAGGCATAACAGCCCAGCCAAAAGGAGCACCTATGTATAACAAAGTAATATTGGTCGGCAATCTCACTAGAGATGTAGAAGTTAGATACACTTCAGGAGGTTCTGCTATAGGCAAAGTCGGTATCGCGACAAGTCATAAGTGGAAATCACAAACCGGTGAGCAGAAAGAGGAGGTGATGTTTATAGATCTTACCTTTTTTGGGCGAACTGCTGAGATAGCCAACCAATACTTGCACAAAGGCAGCAAGGTGCTAGTGGATGGAAGATTGGTGCTGGAACAATGGACTGCACAGGATGGTACAAAGCGAAGCAAGCACTCTGTCACGGTAGAGACCATGAAGATGCTTGACAGCAAAGGTGACAGTATGGGCTATGATGGAGCAAATCAAGGTGGAGGATACAACCAAGCACCTCAACCACAATCTGCGCCATCTCAGCCGGCTGCGCCACAAGCTGAGCCTGAACCGGTCCAACAAGTTCCGGAAATAGATATAGATGAAGATGAAATACCATTTTAGGAGTAAATAATGGCCGAAAGAAGAAAATTCAAAAAAAGATACTGCAAATACTGCGAGCAAAAGGTGGAGTTTATAGATTACAAAGATCTAAATTCACTCAAATTTAGTCTAAGCGAAAGATTCAAAATCATGCCTCGCAGACTTACAGGTAACTGCAAAAGACATCAAGAGATGGTAACAGTAGCGATCAAAAGAGCTCGTCAAACTGCACTTATCCCATATGTAGTAGACAGAAAACACGTGGTAGAAAACCCATTTGAACTACTTAAATAGATTTATCGGTGATCATACCGCTTTGGTATGATCACCAATACCCTCCTCGTATTATAATTTTTCACAATTTTTCTATATTGTTTGTGTATAATATCATCAAAGGATAATAATGACTGCAAAAAAGTATATCTATTTGGCAATCTCTCTGCTGATAATGAATGGCTGTGGCGGTGACAAAGAGTATATAGACAAAAATATCACTATATCACAAACTCCTACAGTTGAAACTCTTGGAAAATATCAGCATATACATGCTGCCATAAACATAGGCAATACCCCAAAAACACTATATCTGATAATGACAAATGATAGCAATATACAAACTCACAATAGCGTGCAAAAAAATTTCAAACTATCCAAGCAAAACTCATCCAAACAATACAATAAATCCTTGCCTCAAACCAATGGTATAATACGTACTCCCGATTATGTCAAGGAGTTTGAAAAACAGGTTGCAGAAATTTTGCACAAAAAAAGCCAAAACAATCTAAAGTCTCTTAATAAAATCACCATACAACAAAATCAAAGCAGTGTAGGTGACTCTAAGCTATTTTATATAGATGACACATCAAGTGGTGCGACAACTACTGCTACACTAAAAAAGCAAGTTGCAGTCTCTACAAGCTTTGGGAACAAGACTCTTGAAGTTTGGGTGAGCGATGATGCTTTCGCAGGATCTGGATGCACCAAAAGCAACTGCGTAGATCAGACAATGGTAGATAATCTTGCCGATAAATTCCTAAAAAGCGGCTCTGATAATGATATATATGATTGGGATACCAATATATACGGGCAAGAGTGGGGAGCAGATGCCCAGACGAAAGAGAGCAAGCTTATAGGAGCAGACAATCATATAACTATTCTGCTAACGGACATTAACAATGACAACAGGGCAGACGGAGGGGTTATCGGATATTTCTATGCTAAAGATAACTTTAAAGCCTCAGAAATAAGCGGCTCCAACCAAAGGATAATGTTTTATATCGACTCAGTTATGTATGCCAATCCCGACCACAGTAGACACGATTGGCAAAAGGAGACATACTCAACTCTAGCTCACGAATTTCAGCATATGATACACTTTTACCAAAAGAGTATTCTCTTGGCAAATGGCAATATGACTGATACTTGGATAAATGAGATGATCTCAGAAACAACCGAGGATTTAGTATCCACAAAAATAGACAATGTTGGACCAAGGGGGATAGATCCTTCAGATGGAAGCGCAGGAGCAGCAGGCAATAAAAAAGGAAGATATACATATTTTAATATACTGCCATACATTTCTCTTACACAATGGAACAATTCACTGTACAACTACTCACATGTAAGCTCTTTCGGGGCTTTTTTGGTACGCAACTATGGCGGTGCAAAGCTGCTTCACGACATTATGCACAATCCGCTATTGCATGAAGATGCCGTGATGGATGCTATCCACAAAACAGCACAGGGAGAAGGCAAAACATTTGGAGATATCCTAAGAGAGTGGGCAATCGCAGTAGCACTATCTGATATAGAACGCCCAGTGATGCAGGCCAAAACAGACCTGCCTAGCTACAACAGTGGTGATTTTACATATGATACTTACGGCAACAGTACATACAAACTGGGTTCTATAAACTTTTTCAACTACGATCCATCTTTGAAATTTTCAAACTGCAATACGGTATATGCAAACAGCAACTGCTATTATAAAATAGGAAACAATTTGACCGGAAATATCACTATAGATATAGATCTGGACAAAAACACAACAGCTACACTCATAGCTAAGTAGGAGACAGATGATGAAAAAGTATATAATATTGGCTTCATTGATTTTTGGGGCAACAGGCTGCGCCAATAACCAAAGTATAGAACTATCAGGCAAAATAGCAATGAAGGGCTCAACTCCTCATACCTATCTGGCTATAGAGGATAAAGATACTCACCAAGAGTACAAAATAATAAATCCGCAAAGTTTTGATCTAAACAGCAAACAGAATCAGTTTGTAAAACTAAAAGCAAAGCTGATCAAAAAGGCTGTAGGACCCGGATTTCCCGCAATTATCAAGGTAGTGGGTTTCAAATAAAGATAGTATATACTCTTTTGCTGGCATCCGGTTTTATCTCTATTGCTATTGTCTTATAGCCAAAGTTTTTGAGCATATCTTCCAGATAATCACTCCCCCACTCTACCATATGCCAGCCATCCTGCTCAAACTCTTCAAGCAATCCAAGCTCCATAAACTCCTCATCACTGATGCGATATAGATCATAATGGTATAGATCGTTGCCGTAGTAGTGCTGCAGGCTAAATGTAGGAGATGTAGCATCGCCTTCTATGCCTCTATCTTTAGCGATAGCCTGCACCAAAGTTGTCTTGCCGGCTGCTAGATCGCCTCTAAGAAATATGATGGCATTTGGTGGGACATTGGCATCAAGATACTTGACAACCTGATCTATCTCATCAAGCGATGCGGTGATCTTTTTATTCATCAATAACTCTCGCCGATCAATCTAAATCAACTTCAATCTATGCCAACTTTTGCGACAGATCAATGATTTTGTTTAGATGCACCTTTGCCATACCGCTCTCAAGAGCTGCTCGCACTATCTCAAAAGCCTCTTGCATATCTCTGGCTTTGCCGTCTGCAAAGAGTGCAAAAGCTGCATTTAGTACCACAATATCTCTCTGTGCTTGTGTAGCTTCATTATCAAAGATTGCTCTTGTGATCTTGGCGTTATCCTTGGCATCACCACCCAAGATAGCCTCCTTCTCAAGCATCTTAAAGCCCCATTCTCTAGGATCGATCACCCCGTCACTAATCACTCCATCGGCAACATAGGCAAACTGTGTAGTATCCGATAGGGATATCTCATCCATACCGTCATTGCTGCTTACCACATAAGCTCTTTGCACATTCAAAGCCTTGAGAGCCTCAGCCATTCTCTGGATATACTCAGGAGAAAATACCCCCATCAGATACTTGGATGCACCTGCAGGATTGGTTAGAGGTCCGAGTATATTGAAAATCGTGCGATGATCTATCGAGCGGCGAATAGGCATAATATGCTTCATTGCTGGATGATGATTCATAGCAAATATAAAGGTAAAGCCGACCTCCTCTAACATCTTGACCTGTTGTTCAACTGTTAGATTTAGATTGACTCCCAATGCCTCAAGCAGATCTGCTGAGCCCGATTTGGATGTGATGGATCTATTGCCGTGTTTTGCCACCACCGATCCAAGTGACGCTAGCAGCAAAGCTACGGTTGTAGAGATATTGAAGCTACCGCTCTTGTCTCCTCCTGTGCCTACGATATCGATGGCTTTTTGCTTGAGCTCATCTGATAGTGGAAGCTTGATAGAGTGGCTACGCATCACCTCGGCAGCGGCTGCAATATCCTCTCCGCTCTCACCTTTTTGATACAACTCGATCAAAAAATCTCGTGCCTCATCTTCGCCCATTCTATTTTCAAATAGTGCCTCAAACTTCTCTTTGGTATTCATTGTAGCTCCTTATTGTAACTCTTTGACATAGAGCTCTTTTTGGCTCTTTGGGATGCTTTTTGTCTTTGGGATATCAAGCACCTCATAATGCTTTGCACCTTTGAGATACTCGATCGTGATCTTGTCGCCTATCTTGATATCTTTTGATGCTTTGGCTTTTGTGCCGTTTACAAAAACCACACCGGACTTGAGCATATCAGTTGCTACCGTGCGGCGTTTGACCACATTGACACCACTAAGCCATTTATCCACTCTCACGATCTATCCTTGCTTTTTGAAAAACTCATCAGCCTCTTTGGCTGCATTGACACCTATAAAGCTCAAACTATCGCCGACGACATACCCCTGCTCCCTAAGATCATCCAAGACTCTCTTTGCTTGGGGCTTATCATACATACCGGTATCCACCAACATATCAAGCACATCATCAAGCGACTCATCAGGCTGCTTTTTGAGTATCCCCAAAAGCGTAACCTG
>CAZVPN010000013.1:0-4041 GCA_964628135.1 uncultured Campylobacterales bacterium | reverse complement strand
TAATGAAGCTCATCATTAAGCTTCACTTCTCTAGTGCTTCTGCGTGCGATTATCTCACCTGTAAGTGAATTTTGACGATAGTGTATGCCGTTTAGTCCCTGCAACTCTGCACCCTTGAAGGTGGTTTTATTTTCAAGCTTCGCATCAGGATTTGCCTCTTTGATCTTCTCAAGCTCTTGTGGTGCTATCTTGATCTTGGTTCCGGCAAGCACAGCTATACCCGCATCTACGATACAAGCATCCCCAAGAGGCAAACCTGTCACCGAGTTGGCTCCAAGCAGAGTATTTTCGCCTATGCTGATAGGATTGCCGTCTGTGCCGCTAAGCACACCGAGTATACTGGCACCTCCACCTACATCTGAGCCACTGCCTACTACTGCCGAGCTTGAGATTCGACCCTCTACCATTACAGGTCCAAGAGTTCCTGCATTGAAATTGATATAGCTAGCTCCCGGCATTACAGTGGTGCCTGGAGCCAATTGAGCACCCATTCTTACTTTTGAACTCTCCAAAATACGCGTATTATCAGCTGGGATTATGTGCTGTAGATATCTTGGGAATTTATCTACGCTATCGATATTTGGATATCTTCCTGAGATCTTCATCTCTATCTCATTTTGACGCAGATACTCAAGCTCATATGGCTTATTGCCTGCCCACGCTACATTTGGCAACACACCAAATGCCCCATCAAGCACTATGCCCCTAAGAGGCACCTTGCCAAGAGATAGTGCATAAAGCTTGAGATAGACACTCTCTACACTTTGTGGCTTGGCATCGGCAAACAAAAATGTGATGCGATAATCTTTGGCTATATCATCGATAGCAGCAAGTGCCTTGATCACTTGGACATTGCGGTGTGCATCACCGGTGGCCTCAGCCAAATATGGAGCAAAGGCTGCCATAGCATTGGATACAAATCTATCATTTAGCGTAGCCACAAACTCATCATTGGAAAAATCCACATCCACGCCGGCCTCTTGGAGTGCTTTTATAAATATAGCAGCTGAGCCAAAATTTTCATTCCAATTGACTATCGCATAATTTGCCTGCAAAACCGACTCCACATTGAGCTGCCCTCTATCGACTCTAGCAATTCCAAAGGCTATCGGCTCTCTGTAGCCATCTTGTGCCTTGGTTTCATCGACCAATTTTTTAAAATCATCTGTTGTATTTATACTATCTATCGCCATAAATATCTCCTCGAAGTAATTGGGCTATTATACTTTAGTTTTATATAAGTTCAAGTAAAATGGCATCTATGAAAAGGATCAAAGGCAACAAAAAGAGATATTTCTCTCTGGCAATCATAGCACTGTTTTCTACGCTACATAAGCTATGGCGTCTTGATGCCAACTACAAATACCACAAACTAGCATTTTCACCACTGCCACACAAAACTGCCCCACCTGCAAACACCAAATAAAACCCCAAAATTATAACAATCAACAACGATACACAAACAATAAACAAGGAAGAAAAATGACAAAAATCAAATACTCAATAGTAGCAATATCTCTACTACAATCAATATCTTGGGCAACTACGGATCTGGGGGATATCATAGTGACCTCGGTCAACAAAACAGCACAAAAGGTCAAAAAAACAACAGCCAATGTCAAGGTGATCACGGCAAAAGAGATCAAAGAAAAAGGTTATCAGAGTGTGCCGGAGGCTCTATCGCATTTGGCAGGTATCAATTTTGCTTCAAACGGTGGCATCGGACAGTCAACATCTATCTTTATAAGAGGTCTTAAGAGCGACAATCTGCTAATACTCATAGATGGAGTTCCAATGACCGATTATAGCCAGCCTACGCCTAGTGCCGCAATAGAGCATATAGATATAAATTCTATAGATAAGATAGAGATTGTCAAAGGCGGTCAAAGTGCCGTATGGGGTGCAAACGCAGCAGCAGGAACCATCAACATCATCACCAAAGGCAGCCAAAACAAAAACTCTATCTACATCAAAGCCGGTTCACACAATACCAAAGGGGCAGGCTTTGATATCTCAAAAAGCAACCAAAAAGGCTCTATATATCTGGGTGCAAATATTCTCAAAAGCGATGGTATATCTGCTTTGTCTGGTGCAAATGCAGAGCCTGACGGGTATGAGAACAAAAATATACATCTCAAAGCAAGTTACAACATCAACAACAGTAGCAAAGTATATCTTTTTGCTCATGCATACAAGGCAAAGTTTGATTATGATACCGGATCTGCCGATGACAAAAGCTCCAACGGTACAAGTGACCAATATCTTTATGGTGCAGGATACAAATACCACAATGACAAACTTAGTATCAATGCCAAAGTAGCAAAAAAAGATATAGAAAGAGTCTACAATAGTCCATTTGGAAAGTTTGACACCAATGCTACATCAACTATACTTTCACTCACAAGCAGCTATGACTTCACAGCAAATAGCAAACTAACCCTTGGCTTTGAGCACAACAAAAATAGTTCAAGTGCAGGAGGATTTGCCCCAAGTAAAGCATCTTTTACAAACAATAATGCATTTATCAGTTATACACATACATTTGAAGATCTGCTTGGTGCAAAAACCATACTCAACTCGACACTTAGATATGATCAATTCGATAAATTTGCCAACAAAGCAACCTATAAATTTGGCTTCAAAAGAGAGTGCAATATCTTGCCGGGATTGCACACTGACGGCAGTATATATACAGGATACAAGGCACCAAGCCTATATCAGCTAAGTGGATCTACGGGAGATCTCAAACCTGAAAGCCTCAAAGGCTATGAGCTATCTATCGGTTACAAAAAATTGCTCAACATCACATATTTTAGTAACCAGATTCAAGATCGAATAGTGGGGGCTTTCGATCCTGCAACATTTACAACAAAATATTCAAACCAAGGCAGCGGAGCCAAAACCACCGGCGTAGAGATAAGTTCAGAGATAGCCTTGAATGACAGTATTGTTATCGGTGCAAATCTAACCCATATGTTCAAATACCAAGATACAACCGGCAAAGATTTAGTAAGAATTCCACAAAATAGCATCAATGCCTACCTTGATTGGTATTTTGAAGAAAATTCACACATTGGCATAATAGCTCACTATATAGGAGCAAGAAGAGATATAACCTATGACCCAATCACATACACACCAAGCGATGTAACTCTAAAATCATACACAACCATAGACCTAACATACGGCACCAAACTCACAAACAACCTCAGCCTATCAGCAACAGTAAAAAACATACTCAACACAAAATATGAGACAATCAAAGGATATAGCACTGAGGGTAGAAGCATTTATGGTAAGTTGGAGTATAGGTTTTAGGAGTTAGGGGGGTAGTGAAGAGTGAAGAGCTAAGAATGAATAGTGAATAATGAATGATTAATGATTAATGATGGATGATGAGAAATTTGCAATAAATGAATTTAATGGTAACTCAATAAAATTGAGAAAATAATTATCAAGTGATAGTTCATTTGTGGGCGTCAGCTCTTTGGATTTTTTTCTTTTTTGGTTCGTTTCTTTCTTTTTTTATCCACGGAAAAAAAGAAAAAATGAACAAAAGACAAACAACAAACAAAACAAGGCAAACAAAATGAAACTAATATTTCGCAACTTCATCACATACAAACTCCTAAACTCCCTATTTTTAGGGCTGAGTGTAGGTTCAATATTCACTATATACACCCCCATCAAAGACCCATCCATCTACTCTATTGGGGGCATTGTCTTGGCTGTTGGTATGCTTGCAGTCGCTCAACTCTATCAAAAGATTTTGACTATTGAGTGGTTTTATCGCATCTCTTTGTTTGTGGAGCTTGTGATGCTGGCTGCGATTTTGTGGTTTCTCAAATTTCCATACACCTACCAAACAGCTCTGCTGGTTTACAGCGGATACCAACTGACATTTATCTTTGGCTCATATCTGGTGCGTGCAGAGACTCTGATAGTAGAGGATGATGAGAGGCTTAGACTTCTTGATAGTGCCAAGCAAATAGGATATCTTGTGGGTATGGGAGGTTCATACATATTTTACAAAATACTACA
>CAZVPN010000012.1:5873-17438 GCA_964628135.1 uncultured Campylobacterales bacterium | reverse complement strand
GCAAAAAGCACAACTACAGATACAGCGACAGGCTACATATACGAGTTTTTGATACCACTAAAGGGGTATGAAATATACTCTTATGGTAGCCATTATTTAATTGAAAATCGTTTATCATAAATCTTTCTGATCTTGTCTGGCCAGAGAGAATGTATGTATTTTAAAATTACATCTCTCTCTTTTTGTGTTAACTCCGCTTTAAATTCTGGCATCCATCCTTTATACCCTTTACCGTAGCTGTTTCCGCCATTGGCAATGATTTTGCGCAAAAGGCTTGGCGCGTGGTGCCAGGTGTGGGCAGTACCATTGAGTGCCGGTGGTTGGAATTTTCCATCTTTTCTTTTGACTTTTAGTGCAGAACTTTGCGGACCAATGCCCTCTGGTCCATGACATACTGCACAGTTATTTGCAAATAGTGTTTTGCCTTTGAGGATATCCTCGCTGCTAGACCAATTTGTTATCTCTGCTGCTTGTGCATAAGTATATATCCCTAAAAAAATTATTATAGCTACCGCATTTTTCATCTTACTATCTCCTATTGTTTTTATTGAATATTTTCTATGAGACAGTAAACTGTCCCATCATGCCTGCGTCTTCGTGCTCGAGGATATGGCAGTGATACATATATGGCCTTTGTTCTGTAGCCAATTTTCTAAATACCACCAATATCCTAACACGCTCTCTCGGATAGACAAGAACCGTATCTTTCAAGCCGGTTTCATTTATAAGAGGAGCACTATTATCTCTGGAGAGTATCTTGAAGCCGGTTCCATGCACATGAAATGGATGTGGTCTTGGTGATGGATTTTCTATTTCCCATATTTCAAAAGTATCCTTTTTTACTCTTTCGTCTATACGGTTCATATCCATTCTTTTCCCATTTATTCCCAGAAACCCCATCATCATATTGAGTGTAAAAACTCTCTTATTAACAGGTTTTGCATTTTCATATCCATCGACAGTGAGCATTTTTTCAGGCAAAGACTCAGCTTGCGGTGTAGAGTTTTTGATCTTTATTTTGAGCAATCTTCTGTTGTCAATATTATCATATAGATACAACTCTTTGCCCGCAAATTTACTAAAGTCTGCCACTATCTCTATTCTCTCTCCCGGGGCTACGGTAACACTTCTTAACTCTACAGGAGTCGGCAGCAGACTAGAGTCACCGGCTATCTGATGAAATGATTCAGCTCCTTCGAGAGCAAGATTATATATGCGTGCATTTGAGCCATTGAGCACTCTAAATCTAATATTTTTTGGCTCCAGCTCTACATATGGATCTATTGCACCGTTGATCAGATGCACATTGCCTGTGACTCCCATCATAGTGTCATGCATCCCTCTTTTATACATAAATTCGCTATCAGCAAAAAATCTTCTGTCCTGAATAACCAATGGAATATCATCTATGCCGTAAGCTTTTGGAAGAGGAAGCGAATCACCCATGCTGTCATTTACGATAAATAGCCCGGCAAGCCCCATATAAACCTGTCTCCCGGTCTGCATATGTGTATGTGCATGGTACCAGCAGGTGCTTGCAAACTGATCTATATTTATGTTTGCTCGCCATTTTTTGCCTGTTTCTATGATGCTGTGAGGACCGCCGTCATTATTGCCGTCCACTCTGATACCATGCCAGTGTAGCGTAGTAGTTTCATCTAAATTGTTGGTTACATCAAGCCTTACCTTATCTCCATCATTTACCACTATTGTCTCGCCCAAAAACGGTGCATTTATGCCATAAGTCGAAGTTGTATTGTTTCCTTTAAAAAAAGATACCTCTCCCTCTTGTATATTCAGTTTAAACAGTTTGACGCCATTATCCAAAGTGTATTTTGCTTTTGGAGGTATTGGGAGTTTTTGCGTAAATGATTTATATTTGGGCGAACCAATGTTGTTTGCACATCCAACTACAGTCCCAACGGCAGCTATCGATCCTATCTTAAAAAATTCTCTTCTCTTCATTTTACATATCCATCTTGCCAATAGCACATGAGACGAAGCTTTTTGCTTTGGCGGTGTTGTTTTCTACAAAGCCGAGATTTTCCGTCGCCAGTGGGTATCCCAGCTTTTTGAGTGCCAAACCAAGTTCATCTATTCTGTCACTGTCTATATCTATAGTTATTCTTCTTGGCTCTACACTCAAATCCACCTCTACAGGTCCAAATTTTGGTTCAAGTTTTGTCGTCAGTGTATTGGCACAGCCTCCACATTTTACATTCATTACTTCAAAGGTATGTTTCATGTTTTACTCCTTCTACTTTAACTTATATGTGCTATGGCAAGCAACACATCTGGCGGTGACGTTTCCGAGAGATTTGAGAAGATCCGGCATATCCTCTTTGTCGGACAAGCTTGCCAACTGTGCAAAATCACTTGCACTTTTGTGTAGCATATAACCCATTTTTGCCATATTTTTGGGCATATATTTCATTGATAGTGCCATTTCATCTTTACCCATAGAGCCCGTACCCAATTTTTTTGATGCTATTTTCCCCGCTTCTTCTATTTTGCCCTCTGACAGAGCAGCGATAATCTCATTCAAAGATGCCAGGTGTCCTCTCATGTTGGCAAGCGTTTGTGCCTTGAAATCTTTTGGGTATGCAACCTCTGTTCTGTTATCTTGAGCATGCAATAGACCTATTGCAGCAAGCACTAAAAAAAGCTTTTTCATTGTTTCATCCTTTGTCGTTATATTTTGATATTGTGCAGTTTATCTGGATTTTGTGCAAACTTTGTGCACATTTGACTATATGATATTTGGTATGTTAGTAGTGCAGTGGTAAAGAGTGCAACCGCAAAAGAGGGATCTTTTGGCCGATAAAAGATAACAAGATTACAAAGGGTATTTGAGTCTAAATATAGTCCCATCCTCTTTATTGGAACTTAAATCGATCTCTATATTGTAGCTTTGGCATACTCTTTTTACGACATTCAGTCCGACTCCAAACCCACCGGCATTTTTAGAGGCTCTTTGATATTTGTCAAATATACTTTTTTGCATATCAGAAGGAATAGGCACACCGCTGTTTTGGATACTAAATACCCCGTTTTTTAGCTTTATAAAAATTTTTTTGCCTGCAGGTGAATATTTGATAGCATTGCCTATGAGATTTCCAAAAAGCATACTTTGCTGACTTTTAGGTATTTTGTAGGTCATTTTATTACTTTCAACGACAATTTCTACTTTTTTGATCTGTGCAAGAGGTCGATAATACTCTATGGTCTCCAGTAATATTTTTTCCAGATCAATTATCTCTGTCTGCTCCCTGTTTTCGCCGAAGCTAAGATAGGATAGAGATCTGTAAATATCATGCAACTGTCTGGTGCTTATAGAGATATTATTGATGATTTTTGGAGTGCATTTGCCGCTTTTTTGAGCTTGTTCCACAGACATGGTCAGTGCAGTGACCGGTGTATTGAGCTCATGCGATACATCATTTACAAACCGCTCTACCTGAGCTACTCTCTGCCTGAGCGGACGCATAAATATCCAAGACAGTATCCACGATAAAAATATTACAAGAGTCATTGCAATTGCCATCAAATTTAAAACATTCTGTCTAAGTTTCTCTATACTGAGGGCAAACTCTTTGTCAGCTATGATAATGTACGCGACACCCATATGACCTTTGGCGGCATCTGATATCAATATACTATATTTGCCGGATTGAAAATATCCATAACCTCTTTGTATCAATTCCGCAATAGGAATGATCGGCTTGTGCGACCCAAATAGTATTCTGCCTCTTCTGTCAAGCAGGGTGATTTTGATACCATCTTGCGGCGGAATAAACTTGTAGTCAAGCAGATTCATCTGTGCAGCTATTGTTCGGCTTGCCTCTTTGTCTGCTATATTTTCCATCTTATAATAGATTTTTTGCTGCATAGATTCTTTTTGTGATATGTAATACCAATATCCTATCAAAGTTATAAATAGAAACGATGATATGATATAGAGACCCAAAAATGAATAAAAAGAGCGCTTTTCGAGATCATTCATATCTATATCCTATTGATCTGAGAGTAGTTATTTTGTGATTTCCTATGATAGATCTGAGATTTCTTATATGTGATCTGATGGTTGCATCTGTCGGCATCGTCTCATAACTCCATATATTCTGTATCAATTCATCATTGGAGATGGCTCTGTTTTTGTGGCCCAAAAAATATTCAAGGATTTTGGCCTCTTTTGGTTTCAGTACTATAGTTTTATCTTTTTTATAAATTTTCCTTTCAGATTGACTGTATTTAATCTCATCGGATATCTGCATGATGCTGTTTTGTTCTATATTGAAGAGAGCCTTACTCTTCTCTATGCGAAGAGTAAGCTCCTCAAGCTCAAACGGCTTTCGTATATAGTCATGTGCACCTGCATCAAAACTCTCTTTGAGGTGTTTGGTATCTTCATATGCCGTAATAATGATAGCAGGAGTATTGTCGTGATATTCTCTAAGATCATTCAGCAACTCTATACCGCTTTGTCCCGGCACATTGATATCAAATATAAGCAGATCATATCTGTTGAGTTCCAAGAACTCTATCGCTTCTTGTGAGTCAAAAGCATGGTCTGTCTGATAATGAAGAGAAAGGTGTTCTGCGATGATATCTCCGAGCACCGGGTCATCTTCCATCAATAGTATCTTCATGATTTTCCATTTTTTCTATACGATGCACACTCTTTGCACACTCTTTTTGTATGATAGCAATAATAGATAAATAAAAGGATATACAATGTACGGATATGGCAATGGATTTTTTGGAATGGGATATATGGTGATCATGCCATTAGTAATATTGGGTATATTATTTTATATGTTAGCAGTGAAAAAAGAGAAAAAAGAGCTAACTGCTCAAGATATTTTAGATAGAAGGTTTGCAAGTGGAGGTATAAGCAAAGAGGAGTATGAGGAGAAAACTAATCTATTGAAAAAGACAAAAACACTATAGAGAATCTATGATTATGATACTATGATATACTAAGCTTTCTCATATTTAATTCAGAGTAATATTGTCTAAATATAGAGTATAGATATTAGGAGAGTGATGCATGAGAGAGATTACGCTTGAAACCAAGATTGCTGATCTGCTTAATGAGTATGACGGGATGAAGGATATCCTCATCGGCATAAATCCAAAATTTAAAAAGCTCAACAACCCTGTGCTTAGGCGGACACTTGGCAGGGTAGCCGGAGTCAAGCAGGCTGCGATTGTAGGGGGGATGGATCCTTTGGATCTGCTCAATCAGCTCAGGATAGCCGTAGGTCAGCCGGCGTTGGATATTTCTGATGAGGGTGCACAGGAGCATGATAGCTCTCAAGAGCAGATACCGGATTGGATAGATACTACCCCATCAAGCACAATCAATGCAAACGAGATATTAGACAATGACGGAAACCCTCTTGCAGAGGCTACAAAGATCTTGAAAGGATTGAATGATGGTGAAATTATGAGTATAGTGTCAGATTTTAGACCTGAGCCGCTTATCGACGAATACAACAAAAACCACGAAGTATATTGCCAACAAATCGGCGATAAAGATTTTGTCACATATATTAGGAAATAGTATGATAATCAGAAAAATGTTCAAATTTGAAAATGCGCATATTGTCCGAGATTGCTCAACCAGAAGATGCAGTGAAAATATCCATGGTCATTCATATAAGGTAGAGGTGCTATTGGAGTCAAACTATCTCGATCATGGGCAGATGGTTTATGATTTTGGTCTAACCAAGCTATCAATCAAGGAGATGATAGACAGTTTTGACCATGCTATCACACTTTGGAGCCAAGATGACAAAGGCTATATCGAAGCAATGAAAAAGTATAGCAATAGGTGGATAGAGTTGCCCGTATCTCCGTCTGCTGAGCAGTTTAGCCGTGTAATTTACCTTATGGTCGAGAGGATACTTGAGTGCACACATATGCAAAATGGAGAGAAGGAAGTAAGGCTCAACAGTGTCATAGTTCACGAGACGGATACCGGATATGCACAAGCATTCAAAGCAGATGCACACTCTGAACTAATGGGTAAGATCGATCTGGAAGATATCATATTTTCTACCCAGATACAACAGGAGTGGAGTGATGTCGATATATGGAGCAAGTTGCTCAAAAAAGAGAGTATAAAACATCCATCAAGGGTTTAAATTATATTCAAGTTAATTATGTATAATACTTACTACCAAATAAAAAGGAAAAAATTATGAAAAAATTAAACTTGATCGCATTTATTGCATCCAGTATGTTGTTTGTAGCTTGTGGAAATCAAGCAGGTTCAACTTCAGATAGTGCATCTGAGGCAGCAGGCAAGGCAGCCGACATGACCAAGGATGCTGCATCAAAAGCCGTAGATAGCGCAAAAGATGCTGCAAAAAAAGCAGCAGAAGCAGCAAAAGAGGCGGCAGCAAAGGCAGCCGCAGCAGCAAAAGAGGAGGCAGAAAAAGCAGCTCAGGCGGCAAAAGAAGCAGCAGCCAAGGCTGCAGAGGCGGCAGCTCCTGTAGCAGACAAAGCTAAGGAGGTCACAAAAACTGTAGAGGAAAAAGCCAAAACAGTTGTAGATGCTACAAAAGAGGCAGTAGATAATGCAATGGATACAGTCAAAGAAAAAAGTTCTGCAACAGGTGAGCAGGCAAAAGAGGCGGCAGCATCTGCGGCGAGTAGCGCAAAAGGTGCATCGCTCTTTGGCAAATGTGCAGGATGCCATGGCAAAGACGGCAAAACAAAAGCTCTTGGAAAGTCTGAGATCATAGCAGGGCAAAGTGCAGATGAACTTGAAAAGAAAATATCTGCATATAAAGCAGGTACAAGAAATGTGACTGGTATGGGAACACTTATGAAGGGTCAAGTAGCCGGCTATAGTGATGCTGATATCAAAGAGGTGGCTGCATATATTTCAACTCTCAGATAAAATTATATTACAGGGAAGATCTTCTCTTCTCTGCTCTCTCTACACATTCAAATTTCTTGTTGTTTTTGTGTTACTTTCTATCACATCCAAATATAAAAATTTATAAAAATATTAACTTCATGATATATATCAAGTCTCTCTATTCATATAAGTATTATAATAAATTGCATCCCTAAATTACACAGGAGGTTACAATGGGTATGAATCGACGAGATTTTTTGAAGAGTTCTGCCGCAGCCGCCGCAGCAGGGGCAGTGGGTATCGCTGTTCCGGCTGAGGTGCAAGCAGCAGCACAAAAGGCAGAATCAGGATGGAGATGGGACAAGGCAGCTTGTCGCTTCTGCGGAACTGGTTGTGGAATTATGCTTGCTACCAAAGAGGGTAGAATAGTAGCGGTCAAAGGAGATCCTGCTGCACCGGTAAACAGAGGTCTTAACTGTATTAAAGGTTATTTTAATGCCAAGATCATGTATGGTGCAGACAGACTCAAAGTGCCACTATTGAGAATGAATGACAAGGGTGAGTTTGACAAAAAAGGAAAATTCAAGCCTGTCACTTGGAAGCGTGCATTTGATGAGATGGAAAAATATGCCAAAAAGGCATTCAACGAAAAAGGACCTGAGGGTGTAGCGGTATTTGCATCAGGGCAATACACCGTTATGGAGGGTTATGCGGCCCAAAAGATGATGAAAGCAGGATTTAGATCCAATGCAATCGATCCAAACGCTAGACACTGTATGGCATCAGCTGTTGTCGGTTTCTATCAGACATTTGGTATCGATGAGCCGTCAGGATGCTATGATGACATCGAGCTTACAGATACAATTGTCAGCTGGGGATCAAATATGGCAGAGATGCACCCAATTTTGTGGTCAAGAGTTACGGATAGAAAACTTAGTGATCCTGATAATGTCAAAGTAATCAACATCACGACTTATAGAACCAGAAGTTCAGATTTGGCTGATACAGAGATCATCTTCTCTCCAAACACAGATTTGGCTCTTTGGAACTATATAGCCAGAGAGATTGTGTATCGTGACAAAAAGGGCGGAGGCACGGAGGATATCATTGATTGGGATTTTGTCAACAAGCATATGGTATTTGCCGTTGCCAATCCAAATATCGGCTATGGTATGAGAAAAGCCAATGAAAAATCGATCAAAGAGGGCAAATACTCCGCCAAAGAGATGGAGATCATCAAAAAAGAGATGAAAAAGACTATCTCAGAAAAAGAGGGTCCGGCACTTGCTCCATATGGCTATAAAGCCGGTGATGAGATGATCAATAACAAACCAGGACTTCCGCACTGGCAGATACCTTTTGAGGAGTATAAAAAATCACTTGAGCCATATACGCTTGATTATGTTGCCAAGATCTCAAAAGGTGACCCTGATGAGGATATAGAGGTATTTAAGAAAAAGCTTCAAATGCTTGCCGATCTATATATCGAAAAGGGCAGAAAAGTGGTATCTTTCTGGACAATGGGTATGAACCAGCACACCAGAGGAACTTGGGTCAATACACTAAGCTACAATGTCCACTTTATGCTTAACAAACAAGCTAAGCCGGGTAGTGGAGCATTCTCTCTAACAGGACAGCCTTCAGCTTGTGGAACAGCCAGAGAGGTGGGAACATTTACACACAGACTACCTGCCGATTTGATGATCAAAAATCCCAAGCATAGAGCAATAGCAGAGAAAAAATGGCATTTGCCACCAGGCACTCTCAACGGTCAAATGGGACAGCATATTGTCAAGATACATAGAGATATTGAAGATGGTCATGTCAAATTTGCTTGGATCAATGTATGTAACCCATACCAAGATACAGCCAATGCAAACCACTGGATCAAAGCAGCCAGAGAGATGGATGTATTCCTTGTATGCTCTGACGGATATCCGGGTATTTCAGCAATGGTATCTGACCTTGTATTGCCAACAGCGATGATCTATGAGAAGTGGGGAGCTTATGGAAATGCAGAGCGTAGGACTCAACACTGGAGACAGCAGGTGCTTCCTGTAGGCGACTCTATGAGTGATACATGGCAGTGGGTTGAGTTCTCCAAAAGATTTACGGTCAAAGATCTATGGATGAAGGATGTCAAGGTAGGCTGGGGCAAAAAGACGCTAAAAGCAGTCCCTGAAGCAGCTATCAAGGCAGCCGGCTATACACCAGATACTACAATGTATGAGATACTCTTTGTCAATGACAGAGTCAAAAAGCAGTATCCGTTGAAGCTTGATCAATTCCCTCAAAAGGGTTATGATAACTCAGAGGCACTTGGAGACAGCAGAAATGTTAAGGGTAGTGATGGTGAAGTATTCAAAGGTTATGGATTTATGATCCATGAGTATCTATTTGAGGAGTATGCAAGCTTCGGTAGAGGTCATGGGCATGACTTGGCTCCATTTAATGTATATCACAAAGTTAGAGGTCTTAAGTGGCCAGTTGTAGATGGCAAAGAGACACAGTGGAGATTTAACTGCAAGTATGACCCATATGCAGCCAAAGCTAACCCAGGCGGAGATTTTGCATTTTATGGACCATTCCTCAAGGCACAGTTCAAGGGTGACTTGCATGGACCAAATAAAAAAGGCGGTAAAAATCCTATACCAAACAAAGCCAAGATATTTGCCAGACCATACATGGATCCACCGGAAATGCCGGATGCTACCTATGATACTTGGCTATGTACAGGAAGGGTGCTTGAGCATTGGCACAGTGGAACCATGACCATGAGAGTTCCTGAGCTTTATCGTGCGGTTCCTGAGGCTCTATGTTATATGAACCCTGCAGATGCCAAAGCAAAAGGCTTCAAAAGAGGTGAGTTGATTTGGGTAGAGTCAAGAAGAGGCAAAGTCAAAGCAAGAGTAGAGACCAGAGGCAGAAACAGACCTCCTAAAGGTTTGGTATTTGTGCCATGGTTTGATGAGAAAGTATTTATCAACAAAGTTACACTCGATGCTACTTGTCCGCTCTCCAAGCAGACAGATTACAAAAAGTGTGCTATCAAGTTGTATAAGGCATAAGGAAATATAGATGAGCAACTCCAACAACAGTAGAAGAAAATTCTTTGCAACGACCCTTCAAAGCGTTGGATTGACCGCCCTTGGTGGATTGTTGTGGAGTGGCTATAGCGATAAGGCGAAGGCATCGCCACTGGTACTTCGACCACCTGGTGCTCTACCGGAGGAGGATTTTCTCAAGGCTTGTGTCAAGTGTGGATTGTGTGCCGAGGCGTGTGTCAATCGTGACAGTAATGTAGATCGAGAGACAGGCAAACAGCGTCCAGGAACTCTCAAAATGGCAAAAGGGGATGATAGTGCATTGATAGGCACTCCATTTTTTGAGCCAAGAGATGTTCCATGCTATATGTGTGATGATGTGCCTTGCGTGCCTGTATGTCCATCGGGAGCTTTGGATATACCCTCTTTGCAAAATGAAAAGAAAGAGATGGATGTCAATAAAGCTCGCATGGGTTTGGCAGTAGTGCACAAAGAGTCTTGCATAGCATTTTGGGGTCTTCAGTGTGATGCGTGCTATAGAGCATGCCCGCTTCTTGATGAGGCTATCACACTTGAGTATCAAAAGAATGATCGCACCGGCAAACACGCATTTTTGCTACCGGTAGTTCACTCAGATGTATGCACTGGTTGTGGATTGTGTGAAAAGGCCTGTGTGACCGAGAAAGCGGCTATATTTGTCCTGCCTAGAGAGTATGCTATGGGTAAGGCAGGTGATCATTATGTCAAAGGCTGGGATACCAAAGATCAACAAAGAGTAGGCAATAGAAAACTCGATCAGATCATCACCCACGATAAGCGTAGTGAAAAAAATCCAATGGATTATCTCAATAAAGGAGTAGAGTATTGATGAAAAATATGAAATATCTGCTTCTTAGAAGATTTACGCAAATTGGGCTTTTGGTGCTATATTTTGGTGCCAACGCTTACGGGTGGAAAGTTTTGGCCGGAACATTTGGTTCATCCAAGCTATTTGGTGTAGTGCCTTTGGCTGATCCATTCATGACACTTCAGATGCTATCTGCCGGTTTTGTGGCGGGAGTTGATGTGCTTGTGGGTGCTTTGATCATTACACTATTCTATGCGATATTTGGAGGTAGAGCATTTTGTAGCTGGGTCTGCCCTATAAACATGGTGACAGATTTGGCCAACTGGCTCAGACGCAAGCTTGGACTTGATGCCAAAGAGGTAAATTATAGATTTCTCAAACGAAGTGCAAGGTATTGGATTTTGGCTCTTACATTTGTTGTTTCAGCTATTACCGGTGTAGCAGCATTTGAAGTCTTGAGTCCTATTACCATCATGCAAAGAGGCATAATCTTTGGATTTGGTGCCGGTATATCTGTAGTAATAGCGATATTTTTGTTTGATCTATTTGGTGTCAAAAATGGCTGGTGTGGACATCTATGTCCGCTTGGAGCCGCTTATTCTATTATCGGTAAATATAGCTTTATCAGAGTCAAGCATGACCATGAAGCATGCACAGCCTGCATGGAGTGCAAGGTAGTTTGTCCTGAAAATCAGGTTCTACATATGATAAACAAGGAGAGCATATCTGTTACGGATGGAGAGTGCACCAATTGTGGTCGCTGTATCGATGTATGTAATGATAATGCTTTGGGATTTAGTATT